>VGPE01000107.1 GCA_016875645.1 Chloroflexota bacterium | reverse complement strand
GGCGCGCCGACCACCGGCGTGACGGCCGCCCCCACCGCCACGCCCGCCCCGACGCCGGCGCCCACGCCGGCCGGCGCGCTGGAGATCGCCAACTGGCCCCTGTACATCGACACCGACGACGAGGACGCGTCCAAACACCCCTCGCTCGAGGAGTTCACGGCCGAGACTGGCATCACGGTCGGCTACTACGAGGTCATCTACGACAACGAGGACTTCTTCGGCACGATCCGGCCCGACCTCGCGGCGGGCAAGCCCACGCCCTATGACCTGATCATCGTGACCGACTGGATGGTCGCCAAGCTCGCGGCGCTCGGGTATCTCGAACCCATCGACGTCGCCCGCGAGATGCCCAACTTCGTTGCGAACGCGGTCGACACGGTGCGCGATCAGTGGTTCGACCCGGGTAACCGCTACAGCATCCCGTGGGTCGGCGGGATCGTGGGCATCGGCTACAACATCGCCCTGACCGGGCGCGAGATCACCAGCTTCGACGACCTGCTCGACCCGGCCTTCAAGGGTCGGGTCGGCATGTTCAGCGAGATGCGCGACACGATGTGCCTGGCGCTGCTCAGCCTCGGGATCGTGCCGGCCAAGGCCACGGTCGAGGACGCCGCCCGGGCGCAGGCCAAGCTGCTCGAGGCCGCGCAGCGCGGGCAGTTCCGCGGCTTCTACGGCAACGAGTACACCGACGAGCTGGTCAACGGCAACCTGGCGATCTCGATGGCCTGGGGCGGCGACGTGTTCCAGCTTGCGCTGTACGACAACCCCGACCTGCGGTTCGTCGTGCCCAGGCACGGCGGCATGTACTACCTCGACAACATGTGCATCCCCAAAAACGCCGCACACCCGGTCGATGCCCGCCTGTTCATGAACCATTTCTACCAGCCCGAGGTGTCGGCCAAAATCGGCGAGTGGATCGGCTACCTGAGCCCGGTCAAGGGCGTCCCGGACCTGATCCGCGCCCATGCTGCGGATGCCCGGGCGGCCGGCGACGCCGAAACCGCCGACGCCCTGCTCGTCGTGGCCGATGCCGTCGACCCGACGCCTGAGCGGCTCGCCAACACGTTCCCGTACCGCGATCTCTCGCTGGACGAGGAGCGCGCCTGGAACGAGCTGTTCAACAAGGTGCTGCTGGGCTGAGCGGCCGCGCAGGACGCCTCCCGTGAGCCGCCGTCTCCGCGGGCTCGCGCCGTACGCCCTCATCGCACCGGGGGTGCTGTGGCTGGCTGCCTTCTTCGTGCTGCCCATGCTGGCGATGCTGTCGGTGTCGCTCCAGGAAGGCGACCTCGCCCAGGGTTTCACGATGACCTTCAACGTGGGTGTGTACCCACAGGCGCTCGCCGACTGGAGCACGCAGTTCGCCCGATCGGTCCAGTACGGACTGGTTGCCACCGTCGTGGCGATCCTCATCGGCTACCCGATCGCCTACACGATCGCGTTCCGGGGCGGGCGCCACAAGAACGTCCTGCTGCTGCTGATCGTGCTGCCGTTCTTCACCAGCTTCGTCATCCGCACCATCAGCTGGAAGTTCCTGCTGTCCGACAATGGCATCGTGCTCGGCACCCTCAAGGACGCGGGCCTGCTGGAGCCGGGCTTCCAGTTGATCGCGACGCCGCTGGCCGTGATCAGCGGCCTCGTCTACAACTTCCTGCCGTTCGTGGTGCTGCCGCTCTACGTGACGCTGGAGCGGATCGACCCGCGGCTGATCGAGGCGGCCACCGACCTCTATGCCAGCCGCCTGGAGGCGTTCCGGCGAATCACCCTGCCGCTCTCGCTGCCGGGCCTGTTCGCGGCTTCGCTGCTCACGTTCATCCCCGCCGTCGGCGACTTCGTGAACGCGGAGTTCCTGGGCAGCCGGGACACGACCATGGTCGGCAACGTCATCCAGCGCCTCTATCTGACCAACAACGACTACCCGCAGGCGTCCGCCCTGAGCTTCATCCTGATGGCGGCCATCTCGCTCGGGGTGTTCGCCTACGTGCGCCTGCTGGGCGGGCGCGAGTTGACGGCCTGATGGCGACCATCGCGCGCGGAGCCGCCGCGGGCGCCGGCGGCCCGTCCGTGGAGGGTCCGCGTCGCTCGCCGATCGTCCGCCTCCGCCGCGGGCTGGCTCACCGGGCGCTGCCGGCCTTCACTGCGCTGGCGGTGGTCTACCTGCTGCTGCCGATCTTCGTGATGATCGCCTTCGGGTTCAACGACCCGCGCGGGCGGTTCAACATCACCTGGCAGGGCTTCACGCTCGGCAACTACGCGACCGCCTTCGCGCGCAGGGAGCTGACCGACGCACTGGTCAACAGCGTGGTGGTGGCCGTGATCTCGACGCTCATCGCAACCTCGATCGGCACGCTGCTCGCCCTGGCCCTCGTTCGCACGCGGTTCCGAGGCCGCGGCCCCCTGGACCTGCTGATCTTCCTGCCGATCGCAACGCCCGAGATCGTGCTCGGCGCCTCGCTGCTGGCGCTGTTCGTGTCGCTCGACGTTGGGCGGGACCTGGTGACGATCGTCATCGCCCACGTCATGTTCAACATCTCGTACGTGGTGATCACGATGCGCGCCCGCATCAGCGGCCTGGACCGGGCGTACGAGGAGGCGGCGATGGATCTCGGCGCCGACGAGCTGACCACGTTCCGAACGGTCACCCTGCCGCTCATCCTGCCCGGCATCCTGGCCGGGGCGCTGCTCGCGTTCGCGCTGTCGGTGGACGACTTCGTGATCACGCTGTTCACATCCGGCCACACGGTGACGCTGCCGCTGTGGGTCTACGGCGCGTCGCGGATCGGCGTGCCGCCGGAGGTAAACGTGATCGGGACGCTGATCTTCGCCTCGGCGGTGCTCGGGGTGATCGCCTGGACCTGGCTCGGGCGCAGTTCGGAGCCGACGACCGCGGCGCGCTGAGCGCCCTGTCAGCCCCGCAGCCGGGCCCCCGCCGGGTCGTACAGCGGGTACTCGCGGACGAACGCGGGTCGCCGCCGGCCGAGGATCGCCACCTCCAGCCGCGTCCCGGGCGCCGTGAGCTCGACCGGCAGCACGGAGTAGCCGATGGCCGTCCCCAGGTGGTGGCCGTAGCCGGCCGCATCGAGGATCCCGACGGCCCGCTCGCCCTGGTAGACCGGCTCGTAGCCGAAGGGATTCGCCTCACCGTCGTCGCCCGGCAGTGGGTCGATGACCAGGCACGCCAGCCGCCGGGAGAGGCCCGCCGCGCGCCGCCGGAGCAGGCCCTCGCGGCCCACGAAGTCGCCCTTGTCGATGGCAACGAAGCGGCCCATCCCGGACTCGTCCGGCGAGCGGGCTGGGTTCAGCTCCTCGCCCCACAGCGGGTAGCCCTTCTCGAGGCGGAGCGACTCCAGGGCGCGATAGCCGTAGTCGGCCACGCCCAGGTCCTCGCCCGCGGCGAGCAGCGCGTCGTAGGCGTGGCGCAGGTACTCGATCGGCAGGTGCAGCTCCCAGCCGAGCTCGCCCGAGTAGGAGACCCGCAGCGCGCGGACGGGCGCATAGCCGATCCGGATCTCCCGGGCCGCCCGGAACGGGAACGCGGCGTTCGAAAGGTCGGCCGGGGAGACGCGCGAGAGCAATTCCCGCGAGCGTGGTCCGGCCACCGTGAGGACACCCCATGCGCCGGTCACCGTCGCCAGCCGGACGCTGCCGTCCTCAGGCAGATATCGCTCGAGCCAGGCCTGGTCCCGGGACTCCGCCGCCGCGGCTGTCACCACGTACCAGCGGTCAGCGGCAAAGCGGGTGATGGTGAGGTCCGTCTCCACGCCGCCAGCCTCGGTCAGCAGCAGCGTGTAGGCCAGGCGCCCATCGTCGGTCGGCAGGCGGCCCGAGGCGACCCGGTCGAGGTACGCGGCCGCCCCGGGGCCGGTGATCTCGTACTTGGCGAAGCTGGTCTGGTCGAGGATGCCCACCCGCTCGCGGACGGCCCGCACTTCCGCCCCGACGTGGTCGAAGAAGTTGGGCCGCCGGAAGCTCAGGACGTCCGCCGGCTCCACGCCGGCCGGTGCGAACCACAGCGGGCGCTCCCAGCCGAATCGCTCGCCCATGACCGCGCCCCGCTCGCGCAGGCGGTCGTACAGCGGGTCGCTCTTGAGCGGTCGGCCGGCGTGCTCCTCGTGGCCGGGGAAGGCGTAGTCGTAGTGGCGCTCGTACGTCTCGTCGATGCGGGCGATCAGGTACCGGGTGTCGGAGGCGTAGTCCCCGTAGCGGCGCAGGTCGAACGGGCTCATGTCCGCCGAGGGCTCGCCGTCCACGATCCACTCGGCCAGGTGGCGGCCCGCGCCGCCGGACGCGATGATGCCCAGCGAGTTGAAGCCGGCCAGCACGAAGTAGCCGGGCCGGCCCGGCGCCTCGCCCATCAGGAAGCGGTGATCGGGCGTGTAGCCGTCGGGGCCGTTGAGGATCTTGCGGGCCCCGGTCTGCTCGAGGCCGGGGAAGCGCCGGAAGGCCGCCGCGAGGATCGGCTCGATCCGCTCCAGGTCCGGCGGCAGCAGCCCGGATTCGAAGTCGGTCGGCACGTGCTCCGGCATCCACGCCTTCGGGCCCTGCTCGTACCCGCCGACCAGCAGGCCCTGCCCTTCCTGGCGGGCGTAGAAGGCCCCCTCCGGCTCGCGCATGGTCGGCAACTCGGCCGGCAGGGCCGCCACCGATGCCATCGTGTCGAACACGACGTACATGTGCTCGTACGGCACGATCGGCAGGTCGAGGCCCACCCAGCGGCCCACGTCACGCGCCCACTGGCCGGCCGCGTTGACCAGGACCTCGCAGGTGATCGAGCCATGGTTGGTTTCCACCACCCACTCCCCGGAGGGAGTGCGCGTCGTGTTCGTCACCAGCGTTCGGCGCTCGATCTCGGCGCCGAGGGCGCGCGCACCGGTCGCCAGCGCTGTCGTCAGCATCGTCGGGTCGCAGTAGCCATCGGTCGCGATGTGGGCGCCGGCGAGCAGGCCCTCCGTTGAGATCACCGGTGCCAGCTCACGCGCCCGGGCGGGCGTCACGATCTCATACGGGATGCCCAGCGATGTCGCCCGGCCGGCGAAGACCTTGAATTCGTCGAACCGCTCCTGGGTGGAGGCCAGGCGCAGGCTGCCGACCTGGCGGATACCGGTCGAGCGGCCGGTCTCGGCCTCCAGGCGCCGGTAGAGGTCCACGCTGTAGACGGCCAGCCGCGCAAGGTGGTGGTTGCCGTTCATCTGGGTCAGCATCCCGGCCGCATGCCAGGTGGTGCCCGACGCCAGCTCCCCCTTCTCGAGCAGGACAGTGTCCGTCCAGCCGAGATGCGCGAGGTGATACAGCGTGCTTGCGCCCGCGGCCCCTCCACCGATGATCACGACTCGCGCATGCGTCTTCATGTTGGTCTCCTCAGCAATGGGTGATCCGGGCCGGGCGCTATGCCGCCAGTTCGGGCTCCGGCGTCTTCTCGGGCACCAGGTCTGCGCTGATCCCGTCGCTCCCGATGTGGAGGCCCAGGATCTGGCGCCGGACGAGCATTGCCAGCACCGCGACGGTGGCGATGCCGACCCCCGCCGCGCCCATGGTGAAGCGGGCGCTGGTGACCTCCGCGAGAGCGCCGCCCAGCATACCGCCGACCGGCATCAGGCCCCAGTAGAGCAAGGTGAACACGCTGGTGAGGCGGCCCCGCAGGCGAGCCGGCGACAGGGCCTGGATCAGCGACAGGCTGGCCGCGCCGTACAGCAGGAACCCGCCGCCCACCAGCGACATGGAGGCGATGGCGACGGCCGGGACGGGCGCGAGGCCGAAGGCGAGCATCCCCGTCGCCGCCGTGGCGAGGCCGATGAACACCGTCCGGCCGTGGCCGAAGCGACGCATCACGCTCTCGCCGATGAGACCCGCCGCGAGGCCGCCCAGGCCGGTCGCGCCAAGAAGGAGCCCAAGGCCCTCGCCGCCGATCGCGAACTCGGTCGCCGCGACCGGCATGAGGAACTGGTAGGCGATGCCCAGGCCGGGCACGGCGGACATCAGGATCAGGACCGCGAGCGTGGGCGAAGTGAGACCGTAGCGCGCGGCCTCGACCAGTGGACCGAGAATCGCCCGCGACGAGTCGGGGCGCGGCTCCCGCGGGGGCGTCCGGATCCGCCAGACCGCCAGGGACGGCAGGCCCTGCAACATGGCGGCCACGATCAGCGCAATCCCGGCCGGCCAGATCGCGACGAGGACGCCGCCAAGGACGCCGCCCGTGATCCGGCCGAGGTTGAAGCCCAGGAACGTCATCGCGACGCCGCTCGAGACGCTGCGTGGCGGTACGAGGTCGCTCACGATGGCGATATAGCCGGGTCCGCCGATGGTCTGCGTGATGCCCGAGAAGAACGCGAGCAGGATCACCAGGGCAAGGGGGGTGTTCGGCACGAGGGCGACCACGCCCAGGATGAACATCAGGCTGCCGGTGAGCGCGAACGAGATCGCAACGAGCGGCCGCGCGCCGAAGCGGTCGGTCAGCAGGCCGGCGTAGAGCGTGAGCAGCAGGAAGGGCAGACCCGAGATGAATGCCGCGAAGCCGACGGTGGCAGGCGAGCCCGAGATCTCCAGGACGAGCCAGCCGAACGCCGCGCTGTAGACGAACCACGACGCATTGGTCAGGAGATTCGCGGCGAAAAACGCCCGGAACGGACCGTATGTGAGTGCGGTGAATCCCAGCCGCTCGAGCATCGGGCCTCCCGTGGCGGCGCAGCGCCGCCGCGCGATGGTGCCACAGTCAACCACGTCGTTGCGACGTCAACTTCTTCGCGCGGGCCCAGGCGAGGAGCGCGATCCCGGCGCCAATGGCGTCGATCAGTACGTCGGTTGCCGCCGCGGCGCGCCCAGCGACGAACGCCTGGTGGACTTCGTCGGTCACGGCGTACAAGACCGCCAGGACGAAGGCGCGCCCTGTCCGCCCCGCGCCCTCCGTCCGTGAGGGGAGCGCCTCGAACAGCAGCACCGCGAGGGTTCCGAATGCGAAGAGGTGACCCGCCTTGCGGAGAAGGATGTCCAGGCCGTCGTCGTCCGTGACTCGCAGATGGGGCTGGGCGGACAGGATGAAGATGATCGACATCCAGGCGCCAACGGCAAGCCAGTTCACTGCGACGCGCATGTGACGGACGATACGGATCAGCCCGGTCCGAAGATCGAACCGCGCACGCGACCCGAACACTCATAGCGTGTACAAGCAGACGGTGGGTCTGCCTCGATGGTGGTGACGGCTGGACCGAGACCTCGTGACCCGCGCGATATTGGGGGACGAGGCGGCCTTCGAAGCGCTCGTGCGCGGTTCGGCCGACCGCCTTGCGGCCATCGCCTACCGGATCCTGCGTGACCTTGCGCGATCCGAGGAAGCCGTGCAGAAGACCCTGGTCACTGCCTGGCGAGAACTGCCGGGCCTCCGTGATCCAGACAGGTTCGACGCCTGGCTCAACCGCCTGCTCGTCAATACCTGCTACGCAGAGGCCCGGAACTCCAGGCGCTGGGCCAGCGAGGTCGCCGTGCTGCACATGCTGCCCGCCGCCTCGGATGAAACGTCGCAGGTCATGGATCGCGATCAGCTCGAGCGAGGCTTCCGACGGCTCTCGGTTGAACAGCGCGCGGTCCTCGTCTTCCACTACTACGAGGGTCTGACGCTGGTCGAGGTGTCGGATCACCTCGGCATCCCGCTGGGCACCGTGAAGTCGCGCCTCCACAGCGGGGTCGCACTCATGCGCGCGGCGCTCGACGCCGACGCGCGGGCAACTCGTTCCGGGAGTCGTTCCGCATGAACCGCGGCCAGGACTTCGACCGGGCGCTGCGTGACTGGCTCGCGGACGGGCCGACGCGGCTGTCCCCGCGCGCGCTCGCGGAGACGGTGTCGGAGATCCGGGCGACGCCGCAGCGCGCCCGCATTCAACCGCTCACCGGGCGTCGAGCGGCGATGTCGGCGTGGCTGGCTGCTGCCGTTGCCGTCACCGCTGCGGTCGTCGTTCTGTTCATCATCGTCATCCGCGCCCAGGAACCGCGAGAGGTCGGACCCTCTGCGGCGCCAACTGCACAACTCGCGAGCGGGACTCCACAACTCGCGACCGCGACCGACTCGTCCGTCCCGACGTCGTCGCCCACGTCATCTGCCGCCGCGTCACAGCCGCCGTCGCCGTCGTCGAGTACCCCGACCCCGTCACTGTTCGCGTCACCAAGTCCTCCCCCCGAGCTGGCGCCGCTGGACCCACTGGCCCCCGGGACATACACCTCGCGGGTGTTCGACCCGCCCGTGTCGTTTACGACCACCGGGGGCGTGGTCCTTCGCGGCGAGCGCCCGGACAACGTCTGGCTGGAGCCCGATTTCGCGCCCGATGCGGAGTTCAACGTGATCGGCAACGACGAACGGGGTGTCGTCGATCGCCTGGCCCGCGATGACCGCATCACGACGTCCAAGCCTTTCGAACTCATCGTTGCAGACAGGCCTGCGCGTGGGATCGACGTCGCCGCGGCGCCCGACGCATACCCCTACGGCGACCGCAACGACTATGTCCAGGAGGCCGTGATCGTCGCCCAACGGGCCCAGTGGTACTTCTACCTCCATCCGGGCGCGAAGGGCCGCGTCATCGAGCTGACGGTCGCCGGCACGCAGGTCCTGATCTTCTACGAGGCGCAGGAGGCCGACTTCGAGCGCTTCGCCCCAATCGCCGCTGATCTGCTTGCGTCGCTGGAGTTTCCGACGTGACGCTTGCGAAGAACGAACCGGTCGGGGGTCTGACCCACACATTTGGGTGAGCGTCCGAATGGGCGCGACAACCAGGGCACGTCAGCGTCGGAGGGTGCGCCATGCGGTTCCCGGTTCACGGCGGTGAACCGCCCTGGGTTTGGTGGAGACCCCGGTGATTGGATTTCACGCGGCCTCGGTGGTCGCGCGTAGCTGATGGTAGGCGGCCTCGAACTCGGCCGGC
>VGPE01000106.1 GCA_016875645.1 Chloroflexota bacterium | reverse complement strand
CGGCCAGGAGCTGTTCGGCGAAGGCGCGCGCGCCGAGCCGCTGGCCGCACCGGCGCCGACCGACATCCCCGCCCAGGTGGACGTCAGGATCGCTCCGCGGACCAGCACCCAGGTCGTCTTCGGCGACACGCTGGCGACGCTCGCTCGGGTGCCGGGCGTTGGGCCCCGCATCGTCACCGCCTCGCCGGATGTGACCGTGTCCACCAACCTGGGCGGCTGGATCAACCGCGTCGGAGTGTTCGCACCGCACGAGAAGCCACGCTTCGAAGACGGGCCGCGCATCCTGACCTGGGAGCCCAAGCCGTCGGGCCAGCACATCGAGCTGGGCATCAGCGAAATGAACCTGTTCCTGTGGCTCAGTCAGGTCGGCCTCACCGCGGAGCTGTTCGGGGAGACGCTGATCCCGGTCGGGACGGTCTACGACCCGTTCATCGCCCGGGGTCTCGACGCCCTCATCTATGCCCTCTACGTCAACAGTCGCTTCATCCTGGCCGCAACCCCGTCCGGAACCACCCTGGCCCCCGAAGGCGGCGCGCATCAGTCCACAGTGACGCCGTCGCTGGGCATCGAGTTGCCGGGCCTGCACTACTACGAGCCGACCTTCGGCCAGGAGGTGGTCTGGACGCTGCTCGAGGGTGCGCGTGGGTGCGTGGACCGACGGAACGGCTTCTCAACGTACCTGCGGATGTCCACCCGGCCAATCGACCAGGCCCTGGCCGACCCCGTGCGCGAGCGCCTCGGGCCCGAGGAGTGGCGGCGGCAGGTCCTGGCCGGTGGCTACCGGCTCATCGTCGCCCGCGAGGCAGCCCCGGACCTGCCGCCCGACGCGCCGCTCGTGCAGATCGTCGCCTCGGGCACGGTCGTCCCGGAGGCGATCGCCGCCGCGCGGGCGCTGCACGCCGAGGAGATCGCCGCCAACGTGATCGTGGTCACTTCGGCCCAGCGCCTCGCGGCGGAACTGCATGGCAGCCGGCTGCGCGCGATCCGCGATCGGCTGCCCGACCGGCTGGGCCACCTGGCGACCCTCTTCCCGGACGGCGAGCGGGCAGCCCCGATGGTGACGGTCATGGATGGCGCAAGCCACGCCCTGAGCTTCCTGGGCGGCGCGTACGGCGTGCCCGTCATCCCACTCGGCGTTGACACATTCGGCCAGTCCGGGAGCGTCCCGGACCTGTACGCCTACGCCGGGATCGACGCCGAGCACATCGCCGAAGCCGGCCTGCTGGCGACGGAGGTGGGCGCCCGCGGCTCGCTGTCAGGGCCCCGCTGACTGCTCGAACAACGTCCGCCCCTCCGTCGCGGCATGGCGGAGTGCCGATCGCCAGTTGCGCGCCAGCGCCTCCATGATCATGCCCGACAGGCGGGGCGCTCGCGCATACTCGGCCGGCGACGCCACGAGGACATCGACCTCGATGGGCAGGGGCGCCAGCGCGACGCGGTCGCGGCGTTCGCGCGGCTGCGGACGGGGACGCATGGCGTGCGGCTGGTCCTCCTCGGCGGCGGCGCCGGCTACGAGCGGACCGAGGCGCGCGAGCTGCGTCGGCTCGCGGCTGCGCTGGGAGTGGACGAACGGATAACGATCGGATCGGCGCGCCCGGACGAGATGCCCGCGGCGATGGCGTCGGCGGCGCTGGTCGTCGTCGCGACACGCCTTTACGAGGGCTTCGGCCTGCCGGCGGCCGAGGCCGCTGCGGCCGGCAGGGCGGTCGTGGCCACCCGCGTCGGGGCGCTGAGCGAGGTCGTGGTCGACCGCTCCACCGGACTGCTGATTCCGCCCGCTGAGCCCGACGCCCTGGCCGGCGCGATCGCCGAGCTGCTCGAGAACGATGCCCTCCGTGAGCGCCTGGGCTCGACCGCGAGGGTCCGTGCACGGGCCGAGTTCACGTTGGAGCGCAGCGTCGGGGCCTACGCCGATGCGTACCGCGCAGTTCTCCGGCTGGACCGCGTCGCCGCACCGTGACGCTCGACGTCTACCTCAGCCCCCACTTCGACGACGCGGTGCTGTCGTGCGGGGGCGCGATCGCGCGCGCCTCGGACGCCGGGGCCGACTCCCTGGTGATGACAACCTTCGGAGGGGCGATGCCGGATGGGTTCGTCCCGGGGTCGCTGGTCAGGTCTCTCCACGCGCGGTCCGGCGTCCTGACGAACCTCGTGGCCGAGCGCGGACGCGAGGACGAGGTGGCGCTGCGCTTGCTCGGTGCGAGCGGAACGTTCCTGGACTATCCGGTCGCGTCGTATCGCGTGCTCCCTGACGGTCGCGCTCCTGACTCGCGTGCGTTGTGGCGGGATCTCAACCCCGACGACGAGCGACTCGTGTGGGCGATCCTTGCCGACGTCGCGCCGCGCATCGCCGCCGAGGCGACCATTCATGCGCCGATCGGGCTGGGCGGACACGTCGACCATCGGATCGTCCGTCGTGTCGGCCAGGCCCTGGCGGACCAGGGCCGGCGCGTCGTCTGGTATGAGGATCTGCCGTACGCGGCCCGGTCGTCGCGCCGCGTGCTCGCCGACACGACCGCGAACCTGTCACCGGTCCTGCGCTTGCTGTCGAGCGACCAGCTGGCGAGGAAGGTCCGCGCAGTCGCCGCTTACTCGACGCAGGTGCGGCTCATCTGGGGCTGGCAGTTCCTGATGGCCTGGGAGCTCCGGCGCTACGCGCGTCGCGTCGGCGGCGGCACCCCGGCGGAGCGCGAGTGGACGCACGCCAGGCGGGAGTCCGGCCCGGTCACGCCGTCGCCCGGTTGAACGCCCGTGCCGCGATCGCCACGGATCCGAGCGCCAGGATCGCCATGAGCGCGACAGGCGAGGGTCTGTCGAGGCCCTGCGCTACGTAGCCGATCCGCTGGCGGACGAGCACGGGCTTGGCGGAGCAGGTCGGCGTCGGCGACTGTCGCCTTGCCCCACGTCGACGGAAGGAGCGTCGCGAGCATCCGCACGGTGGTGGTCTTGCCCACGCCGTTCGGGCCGACCAATCCGAAGACCTCCCCCGCCGCAACCCAGAGGTCGATGCCGCGGACCGCCGCGATGGTCAGGCCGCCCGCTTGGAAGGTGCGGCGCAGGTCCCGTGTCGATGATCGGCGGACGCTCAGGCGAGGTCCACGGCTGTGCAACCTGGCGATCGTCGGCAGGGTGCGGCTGCGTGTGGGCTGGCTATCCCTTCCGCTCCAGGATCGGACGAGCCTTTGCCGGGTCGTCCACCACGAACGTGAACATGGCGCGGTCGCCCCAGCGACCAAGGAACAGGTGGCCGTAGATGTTCACCCCCGCGTCGGCGAGCGCACGGGCCACCCCGGCCATGCCGCCCGGGCGGTCCCCGACCTCGGCCAGGATCGACTCGCCCTCGATGTACGTATAGCCGCCTTCATCGAGGACCGCGCGCGTGGTCGGATCGTCTGCGGTCGTCAGGATCACGTGGCCGACGTCGCCGATCCCGCCGCCACCGATGGCCCGCAGGTCCACGCCGCGCGCCGCGAGCGTTTCGGACAGGCTGGCGAGCGCACCCGGGCGGTTCGGGAGCTGGACGACGAACTGCCTCGACATTGACTTCTCCGCTGCGGTGGAACCGTGGCGATCATAGTCCCCGGCGGAGCGCGATGGCCCGGCGGTACAGGTCAACATAGCGCGGCGCCGGTCCGGATTCCCAGCTCCAGTCCTGCGCCATGCCGCGGGCCTGGATGGCCGCCCATCGTCGGGCGTCGCCGCGGGCACGAAGGGCCCGGCCCACGGCCTCCGCGAGCGCCTCGGGCGTCGGGTCCGGGAATGCGAAGCCGTTGCCGGCGACCGGTTCCGTGTCTGCATCAAGGACCGTGTCGACCAGGCCCCCCGTCAGCCGGACGACGGGCGGAGCCCCATACCGGAGCGCGATCATCTGGGCCTGGCCCGACGGCTCGAAGCGGGACGGCATGAGGAAGGCATCCGCCCCGGCGTAGATGCGGCGGGCCATCAATCGGTCGAACCGCTCGATGAAGGCGACCCGATCGGGCCTGGCCGCGGCGAGGGTTGCCAGCCGGGATGCGATGGCCGGATCGCCACTGCCCTGGACCACCAGTCGGATCCCCTGCTCGATCAACCGCGGCGCGGCATCGGCGGCGAGGTCGAACCCCTTCTGGGGGTCGAGGCGGCCGACCATGCCCACGACCAGCCCCTCATCGAGAGGATCGAAGCCGACCCGAAGCAGCAGGTCGCGGCGGCAGGCGGCGCGCCCGGACAGATCGCCGGCCGAGTACGGCGCCGCGATCGCATCGTCCGCCGCCGGATTCCAGAGCGCCATGTCGATGCCGTTGAGAATGCCGACGAACCGGTCGCCCTTGCTCGTGAGCAGCTCCTGAATCGCCCGCCCGAATGCCTCGGTCAGCGCCTCCTTGGCGAACGTCGGCGAGACGGTGTTGACCATCTCGGAGCGGCGGATGCCCTCGTGGAGCAGGTCCACGTCATCCCAGCCGGCCACGCCCGGTGGCAGCGGCCCGAGGTCGCCGATCTGCTCGCGCGGCACGACCCCATGGTACGCCAGGTTATGGCAGGTGAGCACCAGGGCCGCCGACGCAAGCCAGGGCACGATGGGCGACAGGGCGTCGCGCTGCAGGCCCACCGGGCCGCCGTGCCAATCGTGGATGTGCAGGACGTCGATACCGCCGGAAGCGTCGATCGTCGCCAGGGCCGCCAGGCACAGCAGGTTGAAGCGCCAGGGGTTATCGGGGTAGTCGCCGGCTTCGCCGTAGATGGCCGGCCGGTCGAACGCCGGCGGATGGTCGATCAGGCGGAGCCGGTAGCCGTCGGCCGCAACGTCCACGATCCCCAGCTCCGTGGCCGCGCCACCCGCGCGCGGGTCGAAGACCGTCACGCTGCACCGCCCCACCACCCGCTCCTCGGGCACGGACACGGTGCGGTAGCGCGGCAGGTAGACGTCAACCGGCGCCTCGGGCCCGTCGGGCAGTCGGCCGAGTGCCCGCGCGAGGGCGTCCACCACGTCGCCGAGGCCGCCGGTCTTGGCCCACGGCTCGCACTCGGCCGCGATGAATGCCACGCGCATGCCCGCATCGTAGGCTCGCGCGTGCCCGCGCGGAGGGCGGGCGTCAATCGCGCGGCCGGCCGTTCGCCCTAGACCGCGCCGGTATCATGCCGCGCATGCCCCAGGAGCCGCTCCGGATCGCGACCCTGCCCACGCGAGCGTTCCGGCTCCCACCACAGCTCGAGGGCCTGCGCCGGCTGGCCTACAACCTGTGGTGGACGTGGCACCCCGGCGCCAAGGACCTGTTCCGCCGTGTCGACAGCGCGGCGTGGCAGCGCGATCGATCGCCGATCGCGGTCCTCGCGGGCTCGCCGCCCTGGGACGACCTCCTCGCGAGTCCCGACTTCATGGCCGATTACCGCCATGTCCAGGGCGAGTTCGACGACTACATGGAGAACGGGGCGGACACCTGGTTCGCGCGCCGGTACCGGGGCCTGGCGGCCGGTCGGCCCGCGTCCGGGCAGCCCGCGGCCGGCCCCATCGCGTACTTCTGCGCCGAGTACGGCTTCGACGAGTCGCTGGGCATCTACTCCGGAGGCCTCGGCATTCTCGCCGGCGACCACACGAAGTCCGCCAGCGACATGGCCCTGCCCTTCGTCGGAGTGGGCCTCCTGTACCGGCGGGGGTACTTCCGCCAGACGATCGACGCGGACGGCCACCAGGAGCACGCGTACCCCAACTACGACCTCTCGCGCCTGCCGGTCCTCCAGGTGCTGGGCCCCGACGGCGACCCGCTCCGCATCGGGGTCGAGCTGCCGGGGCGCCGCCTGACGCTGGCGGTCTGGTCCCTCCAGGTCGGCCGCGTACCGATCCTGCTGCTCGACACCGACATCCCCGAGAACCACCAGTCCGACCGGCCGATCACCCACATCCTCTATGTGCGTGGGCGCGAGATGCGCCTTCATCAGGAGATCGTGCTGGGCGTCGGCGGCGTTCGCGCCCTGCGGGCACTGGGCATCGAGCCCGCGGTCTGGCACCTCAACGAAGGCCATTCGGCGTTCCTGCTGTGCGAGCGCGCCAGGGCACTGGTCGCGGCCGGCTCCGACGTGGAGGCCGCGTTCGCCAGCGTCCGCGAACGCAGCGTGTTCACGATCCACACCCCGGTCTCAGCCGGCAATGAGCGCTTCGAAGCGAGCCTGGTCGAGCGGGTGGCAGGTCCGCTCCTCCGGCGCGAGCCCGGCGCGTTGCCTGTCGAACGGGTGCTCGAGCTGGGCGTCGGAGTCGATCCGGCGGCCAATGAGTTCGACATGACGGCCTTCTCCCTGCGGCTCTCGCGCTCGGCGAATGCAGTCAGCCAGCTGCACGCCCGCACGGCGAACTACACCTGGGAGGGGATCGCGCCGGGCGCGATCCTGGGCATCACCAATGGCGTCCATGTGCCGAGCTGGGTCGGCGAGCGGATGCGCGAGCTCTACCAGCGGCATCTCGACGCAGAGCTCGACGACCTCGACCGGCGAGGCCGCAGCACCCCGTTCTGGGAGAAGCTCGACCGAATCCCGGCCCGCGAACTGTGGGAGGCACACCAGCGCCAGAAGTTCGAGCTGTCGCTCTTTGCCCAGGGGCGCCTGCGCACGCAGTTCGCCCGCCACGGCGAGTCGCCGGACGTGCTCGAGCAACTCGAGCACGAACTCGACCCGTCGATCTTCACGATCGGCTTCGCCCGCCGCTTCGCGACCTACAAGCGGGCGGGCCTGTTGTTCACCGACGTCGACCGCCTGGCCCGGCTGCTGACCGACGAGCGCCGGCCGGCCCAGATCATCTTCGCCGGGAAGGCGCATCCCGCCGACCGCCCGGGCCAGCAGGTGATCCAGGAGATCTTCACGCTCTCGCGATCGCCCAAGCTCCGCGGACGCGTGTTCATCCTCGAGGACTATGACGTCCGGATTGCGCGCTTCCTGGTCCAGGGCGTGGATATCTGGCTCAACACGCCGCGCCGACCGCTGGAGGCGTCGGGCACCAGCGGCATGAAAGCCGCCATGAACGGAATCGCCAATGTGAGCATCCTCGATGGCTGGTGGGACGAGGGCTGGCTCGGCGACAACGGCTGGGCGATCGGTGATCGCGAGCCACGCGGCGACGAACCGGCCCAGGACTGGGCCGACTCGCAGGACCTCTACCGACTCCTCGAGGAAGAGATCGTCCCGCGCTACTACCGCCGCGACGAGGACGGGCTGCCGGCCGATTGGGTATCGCTGATGCGGCGCGCGATGGCCACGGCGCTCTGGCAGTTCTCCACGACCCGGATGCTCCATGAGTACGTCGAGTCGATGTACATGCCGGGCCTGGGCGTGGATCGGGCCACGCAGCCCGCGGTACGCCGGGCGCCGGTCGCGGGACGCACCGCGGTCGTCGAGGCCGGCTGAACCGCGCCGCCGGCCGGCCCGCCGGCTCGTCCTCCCGTCGCGCCCCGTCGCGCTCGCCGTGGAGTCGCGTATGACCGTCCCAACGCCGCGCGTTTCCCTTGCCCTTGCGATCCACAACCATCAGCCGGTCGGCAACATCGGCTGGGTCTTCGCCGACGTCTTCGACCGGGCCTACGAGCCACTGATCTCGCTGCTCGAGCGGCACGCTGGCGTCCGCGTCGCGCTCCACTACACGGGCCCGCTCCTGCAGTGGCTTGGCCGTGAGCGGCCGCGGTTCCTGGACCGCGTCCGCGACCTGGCCGTGCGCGGCCAGGTCGAGCTGCTCGGCGGCGGCTACTACGAGCCCGTCCTCGCGGCGCTTCATGAGCGCGATCGACTGGCGCAACTGGTCCGGATGGGCGATGAACTCGAGGCGCTCACCGGGACCCGGCCGGCCGGTTGCTGGCTCGCCGAGCGGGTCTGGGAGCCCTCCCTGCCCACGTCGATCGCCGACGCGGGCTACCGCTGGACGATCGTCGACGACGTCCACCTGCGCGCCGCCGGCGTGCCCGACGAGGAGCACTGGTCGGCGTACACCACCGACGACCAGGGCCGGCGGCTGACCGTCTTCGGGACCGAGCAGGGGCTGCGCTACATGATCCCGTTCCAGGACGTGGAGAAGGTCATCGAGCACCTTCGGGCCCATGCGACGCCCGCCGGCGACCGGCTGGCGACGATGGCGAGAAGTTCGGCGGGTGGCCCAGGACCGCTGAACACTGCTGGGGTCGCGGCCAGTGGATGGAGCGGTTCTTCGGGGCGCTCGAGTCAAACGCGGACTGGCTCACCACGGTCACCCCGACCGCCTGGCTGGCCGAGCACCCGCCGGTCGACCGCGTCTACCTGCCGACCAGCTCCTACACCGAGATGACCGAGTGGGCTCTGCCGCCCGCCGACGCCATCGAGTTCGGCGATGCGCTGCATCGCTTCCGCGACGAAGGCCGGCCTGAGGCGCGCTTCCTGCGGGGCGGCTTCTGGCGCAATTTCCAGCGCCGATACCGCGAGATCAACGACCTCCACAAGCAGATGCTCCGCGCCTCCGACAAGGTCGCCGCCATGCCGGCCGGCTCGGGGCCCGCGCGAGCCCGGGCTAGGGATCACCTGTTGCGGGGCCAGTCGAACGACTGCTACTGGCACGGCCTGTTCGGCGGCATCTACATCGCCCATATGCGCCTCGCCACGTTCGAACACCTCATTGCGGCCGAGGACGCGGTGGACCGGGTGGCCGGAGCAAACCGGATCGGCGTGCTGCGCGACGTCGACATCGACGGCGTCGACGAGGCGTACTTCGAGGCACCCGGCCAGGTCGTCTCCGTGAAGCTTGATCGCGGCGCGGCGATCGGCGAGTGGGATATCCGCGCGGCGCGCCATGCGCTGACGGGCGTGGTCCGGCGCCGCTTCGAGGCCTCGCACGCCCGGCTGCTCCGGGCCGAACGGGCCGGCACGATCCGCGTCGCAGGCCTCTCGGTCGCCGCCGCCGAGCCCGTCACGGGGGACGGGTCGGGC
>VGPE01000105.1 GCA_016875645.1 Chloroflexota bacterium | reverse complement strand
GGTTGAGGACGTAGATGCGCTGCTGTGCCCGGGCGTCCAAGCTGATCGTCTCCCTCGTCTCCATGGCATCGAGGGTGACAAAGTCACTGGCCGCTTATGGGGTGACACTTTCACTGGCCGTCCACATTTGAAAGCGCGAGACTTGACATCGCCGACGGAACGTCGTGAGATAGCGACCGCCGATATATCGGATATCGCCATACCAATCAGGTGAGGACGCCGTGGGCTCCCGATTCCCCGAACTCGGCCGGTTCGCCGACTCCGCAATCCTGGTGCTCGTCTCGCTGAGCGACGGGCCCAAGCACGGCTACGCGATCATGACCGACGTGGAGGCCGGCACGGGCCGGCCGCTCGGTCCGGGCACGCTCTACGCCACCCTGGCCAGGCTCGAGGAACGTGGCTTCATCGAGGCCCTGCCGCCGGTGGATCGCCGCCGGCCCTATCGCCTGACCGGGCTCGGCGCGACCGTCCTCGCCGAGCACCTCACCGACCTCGCCGCCTTTGCCCGCTTGGGGCTCCGACGCCTCGGGCAGGGCCCCGCAATGAGGTCGCTCCTGATCCGCCTGTTCCCCGCGCGCTGGCGCGTGCGCTACGGCGACGAGTTCGAGGCGATGCTCGACGAGCGGCCCATGGGCCCGTTCGACGTGGCAGACGTCCTGCTCGCCGCCCTCGATGCCCATCTCCACCGGCACGGCCTCGCGGGCGTGCCGCAACCACCCGGAGGATTCACCATGTCTCTGCGCATCGGGGGATACGTCGCCATCATCGGCGGGATCCTCTGGTTCTCGGGGCTCGCCTACGCGTCGGCGACCGCGGGTGCCGGAGCGGACGCCGCCCGGCCCCTTGCCATCCTCGCGATGGTCATCGGCAACGCGTCCCTGCTCGTTGCGCTGGCAGGCCTCAGCGCGTTCCAGGCTCGTCGATATCCCCGCATGACGTGGGCGGCGTTCATCCTGCCAGCGCTGGGCGCAATCATCTCGATCGTCGGCGTGCTCGCGATGGAATTCGTCGGCGACCGGCCCTTCGTTGGCGACGTGAGCCCGTGGTACGTGTGGATGCTGGGATGGCTGACCCTGATCGTCGGCTCGGCCATCTTCGCAGCAGTGACGTGGCGGACGGCGGCGCTGCCTCGCCCGCCCGCGGCGCTGCTCGCGGCGAGCGCGTTGGTGATCCTCCCCGGGCTCGCCCTGACGATCGGGGGCATCGTCCCAGAGGCGGTCGCCGCCATCCTGGCGCTGGTGTGCCTCGTGGCCTTCGCGGCCGGCTGGGTCGCTGTCGGGTGGAGCGCACTTCGACTCGATCGAGCCGCCGTCGAACGCACCGGCGCCGCCTAGAGGCGATGGCGCTCCCGCCGACGCGATCGAGGGCTTCTGGTCCGGACGTTCGGAGCGCTCGCTCGATTTCGCGGTGAGGACCCGGTACGGCCGCCCTCAACCTCGCCCGTTGAGTGGGATCCTCGCACCATTGATGGCCGCCGCTTCGTCGGACGCGAGGAACAGCATCACGGCCGCGATCTCCTCGGGCGTGACCCAGGCGGCGTTGCGCGGGGTGGGCTCCCGCTCGCGCTCGTGCTCCAAGTCGATCGTGCGCACCGCCACCTGGTTCACGGTGACACCGGTGTTGGCCACCTCGCGGGCCAGCGAGCGCAGCAGCGAGTCCTGCGCCGCCTTGCCGATCGCGTAGGGGCGCCGCGCGGCCCCGGCTCGACGGCGTATGGCGACGAAACCGCCACGATCCGGCCGTAACCGCGCTCCAGCATCCCCGGCAGCGCGGCCTGGATGAGGTGGAACGTGGACCAGAGATGGCCGTCGATCATCGCCCCGATGTCCGCGGGGTCGATGTCGGCCACTGCCGTGCCTCCCACCCAACCCCCGACCATGTGCAGCAGCGCGTCCACACGCCCGAACGCGTCGGTCCCAGCCCCGATGACTGCGCGTGCGCCGGCCGGATCGGCAACGTCCGCCACCACGGGCAGCCAGCGTCCATCGGCGAGTCCGCGCTCGGCGGCCACCCCGTCGAGTCGCCCGCGGTCCGTGCCAACCAGGACGACGCGCGCGCCATGCGCACTCGCGAGCCCGGCCACAACGCGGCCAAGCCCGCCCGTGGCGCCCACCAGCACCAGGACGCGGTCGATGAGCGGCACGTCGCCTCGACCCCCCGATCCCCGCCCCGGCCCGGCCTGCTAGCCCTTCGCCCGCCGGCCGCGGTGCACCCGGAAGCGGCGGCGCTCGGCCCGATTGAGCGGCCGGTCGTGGTCCTCGATCACCAGGCTCCCCCCTTGCAGTGGTGTCGTGTCGTCAGTTGCGTCGCAGCGCCAGCAGGCGCGGATCGGCTTCGTAGCTCTTGAGGCGCCGCTCGAGGAGCGAGATCTCCAATTCCAGCAGCCGCGCGAGTTCCGCCAGCCGCTGCTCGGTGGTGTCCATCTCCAGCAGCGTCTGGCGTCGGATCGATTCCACCTGGACGATGCCCGCGAACAGGTACGACAGCACGGTCGGATCGTCGGGGATGGCCAGGCGTCGGGCTGCCTCGTCGAGTTCGCCGGACGACGTGCGCGGGCCGTCGGCGGTCGCTCCCGGGCCCTCATCCGCAGCCTGACCCTCCGGCGGCTCGAGCTCCAGCGCGAACGCTGCGCCGTGACGTTCGGCCTCCCCGTCCGCGCCCGGCGGCGCCTCCGCTTCGCCGTCGAGCTGCAGCAACTCCAGGTAGCGGATGAAGCGACGGCTCACGCGGTCGGCGAGTCGTCCCGCGCGCTCGACGGCGCCGAGCACCTCGTCGAGCGGCTCCACCTCGCCCACGAGGTACTGCGCCGGAGCCAGGCTGACGGACTCCAGGCGAAATCGCTGGGTCCCAAGGGTCACCAGGTCGTAGCGCCCGTCCGGGTAGCGGGTGGCCTCGCGGATCTCGGCGAGGGTGCCGATCTCCGCCACGGACAGATCGCCCCCGCCCACCTCGCGGCCTTCGCGGATGAACACGACCCCGAACGGGCTGGGCCCGGCAAGGCATTCCTCCACCATGGCCTTGTAGCGCTCTTCGAAGACCCGCAGCGGCAACGCCACGCCGGGGCAGAGCACGGTATGGAGCGGGAACAACGGCAGGTTCAACATGGCGGTCGTCCGCTCAAACGGCCAGGGGCCGGCAGGCGCCGGCCCGGAAACAGAGAAGCCGCCGGGTCACCCCGACGGCTCCAGAGGTCCACCGACCAGCGGGTCGGACGGCGATCAGTGTGCGCAGCTCCTGGGGCTGCCGGCGTCGTCGCCGGTGCGGAAGCTCGACCCGCAGCCGCAGCCGGACACCGCGTTGGGGTTGTTGACCGTGAAGCCGGCCCCCATGAGCGTGTCGACGTAGTCAATCTGCGAGCCGCGGAGGAGCTCGATGCTCTGGCCGTCGACGTAGACCTTGACGCCGTTCTCTTCGAACGAACGGTCTTCGGGAGTCGGCGCATCTTCGAGCATCATCCCGTAGCGGTAGCCGGAGCAGCCGCCGCTGTAGACGTAGACACGGAGCCCGACGTTCGGGTTCGTGTCCTCGCGCGTGAGCTCGCGGAGCTTGGAGGCGGCCGCATCGGTCAGGCTCACAACGGTCGGCTGGGATTCGATCATCTGGTTCGCGTCCTCCTTGGGACGACGTGGGGCGCCGGGGACCAGGGAACGCCGGTGGGATCGGCGACCACGGACATCGTACGCAGGGCAACCAGTTTCGACAAGCGGGCCGCCAGAACGATCACTGGTCACGGGAGCAGACCGAAGGCCTCGCCCACCAGCTGAACGTCCGAGCCGGTGACGACGAACAGAACGTCATCGAGTGGATAGAGGGACGAGGTCCCGCTGCTCTTGCTGTCGAGCGAGATCCCATACGCGGTCTTGGAGCCGAAGGTGGTCTCGTTGACCGTCGCGCCGGGGAATGCCTCGATGATCACCGGCACGTACGCCTCGAAGAAGGCCCGGGCCTGGACGTCTCGCACGCGGAACGCGGTGACCGTGACATCGATGGTGGCGCTCGGGTCGGTGGCAACCGCCATCCTCAGGTCGGTCACGTCGCGACCCAGCCCCCCGAGCAGCGCGCGCATTTCGTTCGAGATGGCCCCCGGCGACGCTGCGAAGTCCGTACCGGTGAACAGGCTCTTGATCAGGGCATGGCCGCCGAGGATGTCGGGCAGCAGGGCGCGCAGGTCCGTCACGCCTGAGATGTCCGGCCCGCCACCCGACGCGGCCGGCGAGGCCGTGGCCGAGGGCCCGGATGTCGGGCCCGGCGATGGGCGTGACGGCTCGGGACTGCGAGGCAGCGAACCACTCGGGTCGGCCGAGGCACTCGCCCCGGCGGAAGTCGGCAGGCTCGCCGCAGACGTGCTCCCGGCCGGCGACCCTGCTCCAGGAGACACGGCGGCTGAGTCGCCACAGGCCGCGGCCAGAGCGCCGGCCAGCACAAGGGTCATCACGCGCAATCGGGGCACGAACGGTCTCCGGGTGGCGGCAGCGTCTCGCGGCCACCGCGACGAATCCCGCGGCAGGCTCCGCCACAGAGCAGGCCGCACCAAGGCCGCGATTCTAGCCCAAGAGCCGGTGACCCCTCGGCGGACCGGAGAGCGGCTCCCCGGCCGGACGCCACCGAGCGAGTCACCTGCCGGGTAGACGGGCCGTCCGACCCTGCAGGGCCCTTCTCGTCAGCGGTACGCTGGGGCGCTCGGGTCGACTCTTGAGGCACCGCGCAGTGAGGTGTGGACGCATGGCTGGCAACACGCGGATCGTCGGTCCCCGCAAGGACGCGAAGGGCTGGCAGAACGTCAACCCGGACGGCGGGGCAACGCACCATCGGACCCAGGAGAACGCCGCGGCGCAGGCGCGCAAGGAGCTCAGGGCAACCGGCGGCGGCGAGTTGATCATCCAGGGCGAGAACGGCCGGATCCGCCAGAAGGACACGATCGGCAAGCCGGATCCCCGCAGCTCCAAGGGTTGAGCACGGGGCCGGCCGGCGCCGTCGCCGACGGGCTTCGCGTCCCGTTCGCGCCCCCAGGGCCCGTCAGCCGCGGCCTTTGGAGCTCACCTCCGGCCCGATCGGCCGCGCGTGAACGGGTTCGTGACGCCTCGGGCGTGACCCGGCTGCCGATCGGCGATGGCTCGGCCGCCGGCTGCTCCCGGTTGCTCGCCGGCTATTCGCCGGTCCAATCGGGCCTGCGCTTCTCGATGAATGCCGCCATGCCCTCCTTCTGGTCGGCGCTGGCGAACAGGCCGTAGAACTCGCGCCGCTCGAACTCGAGGCCCGCGGTGAGCGCGAGTTCGTGCGCCCGGTCGACCGCCTCCTTGGCTGCCATCACCGCAAGTGGCGGCATGGACGCGACCCGGGCGGCCAGGTCCAGCGCCGCCGCGAACGTCTCCGCTGAGGGCACGACCGAGGAAACCAGGCCCATCATCTCCGCTTCGCGCGCGGAGATGGACCGCCCGGTCAGGATGAGTTCCATCGCGCGCGCCTTGCCGATTGCGCGCGTGAGTCGCTGCGTGCCGCCGGCGCCCGGGATGATGCCGAGCTTGATCTCGGGCTGGCCGAATTGCGCGTCGTCGCCGGCCACGATGATGTCGCACGTCATCGCCAGCTCGCAGCCGCCGCCGAGCGCGAACCCGCGGACGGCCGCGATGATCGGCTTGCGGATCCGGCGGATCGCGTCCCAGCGCCCGAAGGGGTTGTCGCGGAACAGCGACACCGGCGTGGCACCGGACATCTCGCGGATGTCGGCGCCGGCCGCGAACGCGCGCTCCCCGGACCCGCGCAGCACGATTGCCCGGACGGATGGATCCTGGTCCAGGGATTCGAGAGCGGCCAGCAACTCGGCCATGAGGGCGAAGTTGATCGCGTTGAGCACGCGGGGCCGATTGAGGATCGCGACGGCCACGCCCTCGACGGGCCGCTCCACGAGCACCAGATCGTCGGCCGGCTCGGTCATGGCAGATCCCTCCTGGCGACTTCCGCCCGGCCGCGGGCCGTGTCCTCCGTGGTGCGGTAGAAGGCGCCTGCCGCTTCATTGAAGAGCCCGGGCCGGCGCACCATCAGGTCATGGCCGCAATCCGGGATGACCAGCAGGCGGCCGTCGGGCAGCTGGCGTGCGAGGCTCCAGGCGTGGCCGACCGGCGCGAACGGATCCCGGTCCCCGATGGCGACGAGCGCCGGCATGTCGGCGGCCCGCAGTTGGCGTGGCGTGATCAGCGCCTGGCTCGCCACGTCATCGGCGATGGCGCGCATGAGATGGCGCCAGGCCCCTTCCCCCTGCACCGCATCATGGCGGCGGGCCATCGCGGCCTCGCTCAGCGGCCCGATCGGCTGTGGTCGATCCGGGTCCATCAGCCGGCGCGCAACGCTGGCTCGCGGCTCGCGCTCGGTGGTGATGCCGGCGACCAGCAGCGTTCGCAGGCGGGCCGGGTGGCGCGTGGCATACGTCAGCGCCGTCATGCCACCCATCGAGAACCCGACGAGGTGGAACGTTTCGAGGCCCAGCGCGTCGACGAACCCTGCCAGGTCGTCCACGAGCAGCTCGTCGTCATAGCCCAGTCGGGTGTCGTACGCAGTGGTGGCGTGGCCACGGGCGTCCGGCAGGAAGATCCGGAAGTGGCGCGCGAACGCGGGTACCTGCGCCGCCCAGTCCTCCCGGCCCGCGGACCCTGCGCCGTGGAGCATCACGATCGGCGGCCCGGCGCCGTGCACGTCGTACCCGATCTCCAGTCCGTTCGCGGCGATCTTGGGCATCAGCCGGCCGGTGCCTCGGGCTTGCCCGCCAGGTCCGACATGTGCGCCCGCTCGATCCGCAGGTACCGCCGCCGGTAGTACAGCAGCGGCATCGGGTGCTGCTCGGGGTTGGTCACGGCTTCGACCCGGCCGATGAACAGGTCGTGGTCACCGACTGAGAAGGACTCGACGACGTCGCACTCAAGCGTGGCGATGGCGCCCTCGAGCAGTGGCAGGCCGTGAAGTCCGGAGGTCCAGGCGGCGCCGCAGAACGCAACGCGATCGGGCGTCACGGCCGCGCCGGCGAAGCAGTCCGACAGGGCCTGCTGTCCCTCGCCCAGGACATTGACCGCGTAGCGGCGCGTGGCGTGGACCATGGGCGTGATGAAGCGCCGCCGGTCGAGCGCGACCATCACGAGCGGCGGGTCCAGCGACACCGAGCTCAGCGCATTGACCGTGATGCCCTGGGGCGCCCCTTGATGGAACGTGGTCACGACCGTCACGCCGGTCGCGAAGTGGCCCATCACCTTGCGGAAGGAGTCACTGTCGGGGCGCACGGCCGGAGTCTACGCACTCGGGCCCGGGGCCCAGCCGGGCAGCGTACCTAAGGGCCCCGGAATCCACCCCGCGGTCCGTCTCGTTCGCTAGGCTCTGCGGGACTGGAACGGGAAGGGAGCGCGCGTGGTCGACTTCGTCATCGAGAACGGGCTCATCGTCGATGGGACGGGCTCGCCACCGTTCGCGGGCACCGTGCTCGTCGGGGACGGGCGGCTGCGGATCGTGCGCGGCGGGCCGGGGTCGGCACCGGCCATCGAGGGTGCCGAACGGGTGGACGCCACCGGCCTCTGCGTGGCGCCGGGCGTCGTTGACCTCCACACCCACTCCGACGTGTCGAACATTTCGGAACCGCACGCCATCAGCGCCATCGAGCAGGGCGTGACGACCCAGGTCGTGGGCCTGTGCGGGTTCTCGGCCGGTCCCATCACGGACGAGAGCCTGCGGACCATGGTCGACGAGGAGCCGGTCTTCGGATTTCCCGACGTGGACTGGTCGTGGCGGACGATCGGCGGCTACCTCGACGCGGTGAACCGGCTTGGCGTCGCGACGAACACCGTCACGCTGGTGGGCCATTCCACGCTGCGGCGTTCCGTCATGGGTTCCGAGCAGCGCGGGCCGACCCCGGCCGAGCTCGAGACGATGAAGGCCAAGCTCCGGGAGGGGATCCGCGAGGGGGCGCGCGGGTTCTCCACGGGCCTCTCGTACGCGCCCGGAACGTTCGCCACGATCGAGGAGTTGACCGAACTGACACGCGTCGCCGCCGAGGAGGGCCGGCCGTACCACACGCACATGCGGTACGGCGAGTCAACCGTCGCCGAGTCGCTGGAGGAGGCCATCGCGACCGCCGATCGGTCAGGCGTCGAGCTGAATGTCTCGCACCTCTATCCGCGCCCGATCGATCCGCCGGACGAGGCGGACCGGCTGATCGGGATCATCGAGGCAGCGCGGGCGCGCGGCCTGCGGGTGACCTGGGACACGACGGTCTTCCCGCGCGGCGGTGGGGCATGGGTGCAGTCCCTCCCGCTCTGGGCGCTGGACGGCGGCATGGCTGCGATGCAGCAGCGGCTGCGCGACCCCGACGTCCGACGGCGGAGCCGCGAGTTCATCGAGCGCGACTCCGCGACCGCATGGTCCGCGCAGTGGGACGACCAGCTGATCGTGAAGATCAGCCGGCCGGAGGCACGGCCGCTGATCGGGCGGACGATCGGCGCGGTCGCGGCGGAGCGCGGTGCGGACCCGCTTGACGTGGCACTCGACCTGGTGATCGATGAGGGCCAGTTCTGGGTGGCGCCGATCATCAAGCGGCAGGCGGACCTGGACCGGCTGCTGTCGCATCCGCTGGGCGTCCCGGTCACGGACGGCCTGGCATCGCACCCGGTCAAGCACCGCGATCTGGGGATCATGCCCAAGACCTTCGGCTCGTTCCCGCAGATCCTGGGTCGCTATGTGCGGGAGGCGGGTGTGATGTCGCTGGAGCACGCTGTGCACCAGATGACCCAGGTTCCGGCTCTTCGCGTCGGAATCAGCGATCGGGGCGTCCTGGCGGACGGGATGGCGGCGGACCTGTTCCTGTTCGATCCTTCGACCATCGCCAATCGCGCAACGGAGCAGGGCGACGTGGCGGCGCGGCCGGCGGGCGTGGCGCGGGTCATGGTCAACGGGCGCTGGGTGGTTCGGGACGGGGCGGCCACG
>VGPE01000104.1 GCA_016875645.1 Chloroflexota bacterium | reverse complement strand
CCGGAGCGAGGACCGGGGCAACGGCGAGGGCACTCACGAGACGACCTCCAGTGAGACATCGAGCGAACGAGCGGCATGCGTGATGGCGCCGGCCGAGATGAAGTCCACGCCCGTCTCGGCGATCGCCCGCACGGTGGCGAGGGTCACGCCGCCGGACGCCTCGAGCGGGACGCGCCCGCCGACAAGTGCCACGGCCTCGCGGAGAACCGGGAGCGACATGTTGTCCAGGAGGATCCGATCGGCCCCGGCGGTGACCGCCTGGGCGACCTGGTCGAGCGTGTCGGCCTCGACCTCCACCAGGAGTCCGGGCGCGGCCTCGCGGGCCCGCCGGACCGCGACGGCGACGCCGCCGACCGCGGCGAGGTGGTTGTCCTTGATCAAGACCGCGTCGTAGAGACCGACGCGGTGGTTCGTCGCGCCGCCGCACCTCACGGCGTACTTCTCGAGCACCCGAAGCCCCGGGGTGGTCTTGCGCGTGTCGAGGATCACGGCGCCCGTGCCCGCCACCCGGTCCACGAACGCACGGGCAAGGGTGGCGACACCCGACAGTCGCCCCAGCAGGTTGAGGGCGGTCCGCTCCCCGGCGAGGATCGCCCGCAGCGGCCCGGCGAGCTCCGCGATGACGACCGGCGTCTCGGCGATGCACTCGCCGTCGGCCCTGGACGGGTCGAAGAGCACCTCGGTCGAGAGCGATGAAAAGACGGCCGCGGCGGCCGGGAGCCCCGCGACCACGCCCGGCTCCTTGAGCAGGATGCGTGCCCGGGCGGAGGCCTCTCCGCCGATCAGCGCGTTGCTGGTGACGTCACCGGGCCCGATGTCCTCGGCGAGCGCGGTCCTGACGACCCGCTCGACAGCGGCCGGGTCAGGAGACAATGGCGACGGCATCGAAACGATCGACCTCGCGCAGGTATGCGACTATCACGCGAATACTGCGAGGATACATGGCCCAGGACCGGTTTGCAACCCTGAATCGAGAACCGACCCACGTCGTGCTTGCGGTCGTGGTGCAGATCCGCGGGGGCAGGCTTCAGACGCTGCTGTGGCAGCGGGCGCGCGAGCCCGACGCAGGGCGGTGGTCGCTGCCGGGCGGTGTGCTCGGCGCGGCCGAATCCCTGGAGGCCTCGATCCGGCGGCACCTCGCCGCCAAAGTTGACGTGGCGGAACTGTCGCACCTCGAGCAGCTCCAGACCTTGAGCGAGCCCGACCGCCACCCCGACGAGCGGCAGATTGCGACCGCCTACCTGGGCCTGGTCCCATCCGATGCGGACCCGAGCCTCCCGGCGGACACGGCGTGGCACGCAATCGACGCGCTGCCGCCCCTTGCGTTCGACCACCAGGGCATCGTGCAGGCTGCCCGCGACCGTCTGCGGGCGAAGCTCTCCTACACGAATATCGGGTTCGCGATTGCGCCCGCGCAGTTCACCCTGGCGGAGCTCCGCGACCTCTACGCCGCCGCGCTGGGACGCGCCGTGACTGCGACGAACCTCCAGCGGATCCTCGTGCGCCGCCACCTCCTGGAGCCGCTGGCCGAGCATCGCGCGCCGACCTCGGCCGGAGGGCGCCCGGCGCGGCTCTTCCGGTTCGTTCATCGAAGCCTCGAGATCACCGACGAATTCGCCGTCCTTCGACCCCGGAGCTGAGCCCGACTCCGCGGCGCGACCCGATTCGGTCGCCCCGGGACCTCGATGAGCCGCCCCGAGTGGACCTTGAAGCCGAGCGGGCGGTCTAGACTCCGGGCGTGGACGTGACCGGCCATGAGGAACGCGATCAAGCAACCGCGGTCCCCGCTGCCAGCCGCGAGAGAGGCGGTGCGCCAGGAGCGGCTCGCTGGCTGGCGGCGATGATTGTCGGTGTCCTGATTGCGTGGCTGGGAGCGGTCGCGTCGTTCGGGATCCTCACGTTCGCCGCGCTCTTCCTGGGCGCCTTCTTCGCGGGTCGCGTCGCGGGCGCACGGACAGCTCGCCAGTGGGCCGTGGCCGCACTGCTCACCGTCGGCGGGTTCACGCTGCTCTGGCTCGTGGCGCGCCAGGGCACGGTCTAGACCGAACAACCGGGCGAGCCACAACCCCCCGACCGTGAGCCAGGTGATCGCGGGTGCGCACGTCGTCCTGCGGCCGCTGGCGACGGCCGACCGCGCCCGGATGCGGGACATCCTGGAACAGCCCGCCGTCGCCGACCGCTGGCTCGGCAGCCAGACCCTGGACGAAGCCGTCGCCGAGCTGTTCAAGAGGGACGACCACACGCCCTTCGCGAACGAGGCGCGTGGCGCGATCGTCGGGTACATCCAGTTCGCCGAGGAGAGCGACCCGGACTACCGCAGCGCCTCGATCGACGTCTTCATCGATCCGGGCTGGCACGGGCGCGGCCTCGGCACGGGCGCGGTCCGCACGCTCGCCAGGCACCTCCTGCGCGAGCGCGGACACCATCGCGTGACGATCGATCCGGCCGCCGACAACGAGCGGGCCATCCGGGCCTACCGTCGAGCCGGCTTCCGGCCGGTCGGCGTGATGCGCGCGTACGAGCGCGGCCGCGACGGCCGCTGGCACGACTCCCTGCTGCTGGACCTCCTGGCGAGCGATCTGGACTGACGCCCGGAACCCGGCCAGAAGCCGTGACGCACCGCGGTTCCCGGCGCTCCGCAGCGCTGGCCGGCGTGGCCGTCGATGCGACGGGCCGCCAACTATTCTTCTGCGCCATGCCCCTGTACGAGGACCCGGCTGGTGGCGTCCGGGTCGCGCCCGAACCCCTCCGCCACTGGACCGCCCTGCTCCTGGGCCGCCTCGGCACGCCGTCGGACGTGGCAGGTGACGTCGCCGAGATCCTCGTCGCCTCCGACCGGCGCGGGATCGCCTCGCACGGGACGGCTCGCCTGCCGCAGTATGTCGCCCTGGCCGAGGCCGGGACGATGGACCCGGGGGCACGGCCGTTCCGCCATCGCGGCCGTCCAGGCCTTGCCCGCTGGGACGGCGCCAATGGCTGGGGTCACCACGCGGGCCGCCTGGCCATGGACGACGCGATCGAGCGCGCGATGACCCTTGGCTGTGCGGCGTCGGTCGTCCACAACACGAACCACTACGGCATCGCGGGTTGGTACGCGATGCGCGCCGCGGAAGGCGGGCTCATCGGGATGAGCCTCACCAACACCAGCCCGCTCGTGGCCCCGACCCGCGCCCGCATCCCGATGCTCGGCACCAATCCGATCGCGGTCGCGGCGCCGGCGGGGCGCCATGGCATGGTGGTGCTGGACATGGCGACCAGCACCATCCCACGCGGCCGCATCGAGGTGGCCGCCCGCCGCGGCGAGACGCTGATCGCCGGTTGGGCGATCGGCCCCGACGGATCGCCGGCGCTCACCCCCGAGGTCGCCCTGCAGGGGGCCCTGCAGCCGCTCGGCGGCGAAGAGCGAACCGCGGGGTACAAGGGCTACGGCCTTGCCCTCGTCGTGGAGATGCTGACCGGCGTACTTGGAGGCGCCGCCTTCGGGCCCAACATCATCGGCCTCTTCTCCACCGAGGCGAAGTCCGACCTGGGCCAGTTCTACCTCGCTCTGGACCCCGAGGCGATCGATGAACCGGGCGCGTTCGAGGGCCGCCTGGAGCAGCTCATCGACCAGCTGACCGCGGCGCCGCTCATCCCGGACGCGCCCGGGCCGGTGCTGTACCCGGGCCAGCCGGAGGCCGAGCGCGCGAGGCGCTCGGACCGCGAGGGCATCGTGATCGACCGCGAGCACTTCGCGAACCTCGCCCTCCTGGCCGAGCGGTTCCACGTCGACTTCCCCGACAGCCTGGTCGCGGCATGATCGAACGAAAACGCTTCGACATCGCCATCGTCGGCGGCGGGATCGTCGGCCTCGCGACGGCCTACCGCCTCCTCCAGAAGCGCCCGGACCTGCGACTCGTGATCCTCGAAAAGGAGGCCGAGGTCGCGACCCACCAGAGCGGCCACAACAGCGGCGTCCTCCACGCGGGCCTCTACTACGTCCCGGGCTCGCTCAAGGCGCGCCTGTGCCGCGAAGGCAAGCAGATGGTCCAGGAGTTCGCCGACGCGCACGGGATCCGGTACGAGCTGTGCGGAAAGGTGGTCGTGGCGCTCGACGAGTCCGAGCTGGAGCGCCTGGAGAACATCCGCGTCCGCGCCGAGGCCAACGGGGTCGAGGGGCTGCGCGCCATCAGCGGCGAGGAACTGCGCGAGATCGAGCCGCACTGTCTCGGCGTCCGCGCCCTCCACTCGCCCCGGACCGGGATCATCAACTTCCGCGAAGTCGCCCTCGCCATCGCCGACGACGTCCGTGCGATGGGCGGCGAGATCCGCACCTCCAGCCCGGTCACCGACATCGAGGAGCGGGACGAGGAGCTGATCCTGACCATCCGCAGCGCTGATGGCGTGGAGCGGGTCGTCCGCGCCGACCACGTCATCACCTGTGCGGGCGTGTACTCGGACCGGGTCGCCGCAATGACCGGCGACGCAGCGGACGAGCGGATCGTTCCCTTCCGCGGCGACTACTACACCCTCACCGAGGACGCGCGCTACCTCTGCCGCAGCCTGATCTACCCGGTGCCGGACCCGTCGTTTCCGTTCCTGGGCGTCCACCTCACCAAGCGCATTGACGGCGAGGTCTGGGCCGGCCCGAACGCCGTGCTCGCCTTCTCCCGCGAAGGCTACGGGCGCGGCGACATCAACCCGAAGGACCTCTTCGGCGCGCTGACGTACCGCGGCTTCCAGCGCCTTGCGACGAAGTTCCTGGGCACGGGGCTCGCCGAGATGTGGCGCGACTGGTACAAGCCCGCGTTCCTCGCGGCGCTTCAGAAGATGACCCCCGACCTGCGTGGCGACCAGCTGATCTGGGGCCCGTCGGGCGTGCGCGCCCAATCGCTCAAGCGCGACGGCAAGATGGTCGATGACTTCTCGCTCGCCCAGTCGGGCCGGCTCATGCACGTCCGCAACGCCCCATCGCCGGCTGCCACCGCGTCGCTGGCGATCGGCAACCACCTCTCGGGGCTCGCCATCGAACAGTTCGAGCTGTAGGTCGCCGAGCGCCTTCGGCCACGGTTCCGGGGGCGGTCCCCGGCCCCCGGGTCAACGTCGTTCCGACGCCTCCGCCCCGCGAAACCCGTCGGCCGCTGGCTCGGGGCCGCGGGCGCCTCAGCCCGTCGGGCTGGCCCCCGTTCGGGGAGTCCCCGACGCGACGGCGCGCAGCAGCTCCGTTCCCTCGGCGCCCGTGAGGCGGTACCCGACGCCCTCGCTGGTCAGCCAGGCGCGACTGATGACCTGCGCGCCGCGCGCGGCCGGTGCCAGCTATTCCAGCCGGCAGTGGGTCAACCGGCCCGCGCCCAGCGTCCGCGCCGCCTCCTCGAGCCAGTCCACGTAGACCGCGTTGTTGGCATGGGCCATCGGGTCGATCTCGTGGTCTCGCACCGCGAATCGCATCTCGGTCGCGCCCGGCGGCGTGGGCTCCAGGCTGACCCGTGCCGGCTCGAACGGCACCGCGCCGCCGAAGATCCGGGCGAAGTCCGCGGGCACCCGCGTCGGTGTCCCGCGCGCGTCGGTCAGCACCCAGTCGGTGAGGATCGTCGCGATCGGCCGCCCGTCGGGACCCGTGACGGCGGTCCGTCGCCGTGCCAGGACCCGGCGCCAGCCGACCACCGCCGTCGACACGGACGCCGTCTCGCCCAGTACCGCCGGCTCGACCACGTCCAGCACCGCGCAGCGGACCAGCCAACCGAGGCCACGGGCCGCGTACCACTCGCGGCCGAAGCCCAGGCGCTCCGAGTGGACCCACGCGCAGTCCTGGGCCCACCGCATCAGGCCCGACGTGCGCAGGCGGCCGTCCGGGCCGCATTCGTCGAAGCGGGCGCGATATCGGACGGTCTCCCGGTGGGGATCGAAGAGCTCGCTCACGTCCTGACGCCGGCCAGCCGCGAGAGCGACTCGAGGGTGAGGACGCGCGTCCCCTCGCGAGGTGCCGTCATGCGCGCCAGCCGGATCTCGCACGAGCGCCGCCCGTCGAACAGCACCAGTGCCACGCTCAGCCGCGCGTCCTCGGCGGACGCGTGCCGCCGCGCATCGTCAAGCTGGTGGAGCACGTCGGCGTTGATGCCCCTGGCGCCCCACTTGCAGTCGTAGACCTCCGCCCGTGCATCGAGTTCCACCGTGACGTCGTACGGGTGGATCTCCGCCCGGACTCCATCGAACAGCACGCGGCGCTCACGCCGGATGCTGCCCGATGGCACGCGCCGAGCCAGCAGCTGCGCGGTGAGCTCCTCGACGATCGCGCCCCGGAACTGGCTGCGCACCTGCTCGCCGCGGTCGGCGACCTCGAGGGCCGCGTCCAGGATCGCCTCCGATCGCGCCCGTTCCCCGGCGCTCGCGCCCTCGCCGAAGAGAGACGGGAACATGGCCTGCCAGCGCGCCGCGTTCGTTCGCTCACCGTTCATCACCGCCCGGGCGAGAAGTCGCTGTGCCGCCGTTGCCTCGACCAGCAGGCCCGCGGCCCGGGTGACCAGCGGATCGGCCTGGATTCCCGCGTAGACGACGGCCCGAGCGTCCCGGGCGGCGTCCTGGAAGCGCATCAGCGGCGCGTTTCGAGGGTGAGGCGGACGACCTGCGGGAAGGTGCTCAGCCAGTCGATCGCGCGGTGCGGGTCGGCGATGAGCCCGACCTCCTCGATGAGAACGTCGATCGCGCGGGCCGATGCCGGGTCGACTGGGCGGGCGTCGGTGGCGGCCAGCGCGCGCAGGTCGGCGGTGTGCACGCGGACCAGGTCGTTCACGTACTGCCACTCGTCCTCGATCCGCTCGCCGAAGTCGCCCAGCGCCGCATACGCCGCCAGTGCGCGATCGAGGACGGATGCCAGGGGTTCGGGCGCCGGGGGCAGCGGCGCGAGATCGTCCGTCACCGGCACAGCGTACCGGCCGTGCGCTCAGCCGAGGTGGAGGCGATCCCGCACGGTCGGGCCGGCCAGTCGTTGCGTCATGCTCGCCGCCATGTGTTCCAGCCGCCGGCGGCTCGCTTCGTTCCAACCACGCGAGTACGCGGCGATGGCCGCCGATCGGCGACGGGCGGCCTCGCGCCGGTGCCCGGTCCGCTCCAGTTCAGCGACCAGATCGAGGATCTGGCGGTACAGCTCGGGTACCGCCTCCGAGGGGAGCCGGGGCTGCTCGCCGTGCACGTCGGGGACCGGAGGGATCGGATTCGCGGCCACGAAGGCAGGATGCCGCCCGATCGCGCGGCCGCGCCATCGCGGGGACGTCCCGAACCCGGGTCCGGGCCGGGTCAGGGAGGCCTACGGCGTCCGGATGAGGCGCGTGTGCCCGCGCGCACCGGCCGGTCGCCGGCGGTCAGTCGCCGGGGTGGCCGCCGCTGCGGATCTCGAAGGGAGTCGGGGCGCCGGCCGCGGGGAGCCACCGGAGGCTGAGATCGATCACGTGCGCGTCCGTCGGACCGATCGCGAGTCGCTCCGCAAGGCGCTCCAGGTCCGCGCGTGTCCCTTCGGCGACGACCTGCACGGAGCCGTCCGCGGCGTTGCGCACCCAGCCCCCGAGAGCAAGGCGCTGCGCCTCGAGCGCGACGAACCATCGGAAGCCGACGCCCTGGACGCGGCCGCGAACGGTTGCCTCCAGGCGCTCCACGACGTCCGAGTGCGCCGTCACGCGGCCACGGCCCGGCGAGGCAAACGGAGGGCAAGCACGTCGAACAGGAGTTCGGGATGCGCGCTGGCATCGAGCCGCACAGCGGCGTCGTCGAGGCGGGCCAGGAACCGGCCAAGGTCGGCGGGGGTCACCGCCGGGGCGAGCGCCGCATACTCCTCGAGCAGGTCGGGCTCGCGGACCGCACCGGGGTCGCCGAGTTGCACGCGCACGAGATCTCCCACGACCTCGCGCCAGAGGTTCACCAGGACGGCCGCGGCCCGCCGGCGGTCCGCCGCGGTGCCGCGAACAGCGGAGCCGGCGGCCGGCCCCGCCTCGTCCTCGCGGAGGGAGTCCGCATCGCCGTGCGCTCCGGCACCAGGGGACGGGGCGGCCGACGCGGCCTTGGGCCCTCGGCGGCCCGGACGGGCGACCGGAGCGCCCTCCGGCGCCTGGGGCGGCGCGAGTGCGGTCTGCAGGGCCGCTGCCCGCGCGAGTCCTTCGCGCACGCCCGCCAGGCGCGCGGCGCAACCCCGATCGAAGAGGTCGAGCAGGCTGCGGGTCAGTTCGGATCGGATCCCCAGCGCCGCGTCACTGCGGGCGTACGCCAGGGCAAGCCCGGCACGGCCGCCCGCAAGCCGGGCGATCTTCGCGGCGTCAAGTGGGTCCCGGCCGCCCTCTTCCACGAGCAACTCCTCGATGGCGCGCGCCGGAAGCGGACCCAGTCGCACCCGTGCGCAGCGGGAGCGGACGGTCGGCAGGAGGGCGTCCTCGTCGTCGACCGCGAGGATCAGGGTGAGTCCGGCCGGCGGCTCCTCGAGCGTCTTGAGCAACGTGTGCTGGGCATCCTCGTTGAGGCGGTGGGCGCTCTCGACCAGCGCGACCCTGGCGGGTCCTTCCAGCGGCAGGAGCGCGACTTCTTGAATGAGGGACCGCACCTGGCCGATCACGATCTGGCCGCCCGGACCCTCCGGTGCCAGGCGATGGAGATCCGGGTGGTTTCCGTGCGCAAGCAGCCGGCAGCCCCGGCACTCGCGACAGGGCCGATCGGCCGGGTTCTCCGCGCGACAGAAGAGGGCCGCAGCGATGTCGAGACCCAGGGTCGTCTTGCCGACCGAGCCTGGACCGACGAGCAGCAGCGCCTGCGGCACGCCGGCCGCGATCATGACGCGAGCGGCCTCGACCGCCGGCGCCTGACCGCGCGTGAGAAACGTGCCCACAGCCGCCCCGGGCTCAGCTCTCGTCGCTGCTCCCGGCGCTGCTCCCGGCGGTCCGCCGACGGACGCGGCGCGGGCCAGCGTCCTGGACGCCCTCGCCGCTCCCGGTTGCCGGCGTCGCTGCCGCGGTCCTGGCCCGGCGGGCCGGCCTGGCGTCGGACGTGGCCGATGCGGCGTCGGTGGCCGGGCCGGCTGTCGTGGACACTGGAGGTCCCGTCCGGGAGCGAGCGCGACGCGGAGCCGCGGGTCCCGCCTCCGCTGCCGCATCCACGTGGGCCATGGCCTCGCTGCTC
>VGPE01000103.1 GCA_016875645.1 Chloroflexota bacterium | reverse complement strand
TTGGCCACGGTGAAGTCCGGCGCGTCGACGACGTCGAAATACGAGGTCCCGGGAGCGGCGGCGTCGGCCTGCGCGCGTTCCAGGACCGCGCCGGCGATCCCGGCCGGAATGCGGATTGCACCGGTCACGTCCGCGAAGACCAGGTCGCCGGGCTCCCAGCGCACCGACCCCACCACGACCGGCGCCGCGTAGCGGACGAGGTGGTATGGCCCGTGCGCCGGCGCAACGCCAGTTGACCAGACCGGCATCCCTGCCTCGCGGACGAGGTGCGGCTTCTGGATCCCGACCGACGAGAGGACGCCGATCACGCCGAGCCGGCGGATCGTGCGCGCCTGCATGCTCCCGAAGCTGGCCGTGCGCAGGCCCCCGCGCGGGTCGACATCCCTCATGACCGCGACCTTGGGCCCGGGCCGGCTCTCGATCCACTCGTAGTAGTCGAGGAAGTCGAGGTCCGGGGACTCGGGGTCCATCGTGGTCCACTCGCTGGTCACCGCGTAGCCGGCCACGTGCCCGAGATCGGGCGAGAAGCAGCGGATCGACTGGTCCGTGAAGTCCTCGCTGATGAACCCCTCGACGGCCGCGCGCGCCGATAACAGGGCATCGGCGCTGAAGCCGCGCATCGCCTCGAGTTCGTCGGCTGAGAGGTGCTCGTCGGTCACGACGGTCTCCATCAGAGGTCCGCGGGCAGGATGTCGCGCCCGCCCACGTCCGCCAGGGTCTCGCGCCGCTTCACCACGATGGTCCGGCCGCGGTCCAGCAGCACGACCTCCGGTCGCGGGAAGCCGTTGAACTGGGTGGACTCGGTCTCACAGTAGGCGCCCTGGTGCAGCAGCGCGACGACGTCGCCGCGCGCGACCGGCGGCAGGTGGATGTCCTCGGCGACCGAGTCGTAGACGCAGGTCTGGCCGACCACCTCGACCGGCACGGGCGCGACCTCGACGGTCGGACGATCCACCAGCACGACCGGGAAGCCGACGCGCATCATCCCGCGCGCCACGAACATCATCATGGAGCCATCGATCACGACGTAGCGGCGGCGGGGCGGGGCGCCAGCCGCGCCCACGTCCTTGACCTCGGCGACCCGCGCAAGGAGGACGACGGCGTCCGCGATCTGCCAGCCGCCGGTCTCGAACTGGACGAGGGGCCGCTCCCCGTCGGCCGCGCCCGGGCGTGCCGCGTCCAGCTCGGCCTCAAGCGTGCCGAACACGGCGTCGGCGTACTGCTCGGCCGTCGGCACCGGATGGAAGGCCACGTCCGCACCGGCGCCCGGCGTCGAGAGCAGCACCTGTCCGCCGGTCCGGAAGCCGCCGCCAAGGTCCAGCCGCCGGATCGGCACGTCGAAGCGGCGCGAGGCTTCGTTCGCGAAGCTGGCCAGTTCGCGGGTTGCGTCACGGTGGTGGCCCAGTTCCCGCTCGGGCGTGTAGTCGCCCATGTAGCCCGAGAAGCCGACATGGTGCGAGAGGCCCATGAACTCCAGGCTCGGAGCGCGGACAACCGATTCGATGGTCGCCATCGCCTGGCCGGTACCCACGTTGTTGCCGAACTTGCCCTCGCCGATGCGCAGCGTGATCTCGAAGGCCGGGTCGTTGGCGAGCAACTCGGCGTATGTCAACTGCACGCGCACGAGACAGCGCACCCGGGTGCCCAGCCGGGCGGCGATCGCCTGGAGCCGCCCTGCCTCATCGAGGGAGTCCACGTTGACCTGGCGCATCCCGAGACGCGCGGCCTGCTCCAGGGCGGCGTCGCTCTTGCCATTGCCGTTGAGGATGATGTCGCCCGCCGGCACGCCCGCCGCAAGCGCCATCCCCACCTCGAACTCAGCGCTGGCGTCGATCCTGGCACCGCGTGCATGCAGCACCCGCATCACCGCAAGGGTGTTGTGGGCCTTGATTGAGTAGGCGATCTCGAGGTTCGCGTAGCGCGCGCGGAAGGCCGCCAGCAACCGGTCGAAGTTCGACTCGACCGTGGAGCGGGAGACGGCCCACAGCGGGGTGCCGCGATCGGCCGCGAGCCCGGCGAGGTCCACCCCATCGAGCCGCAGCCCGCCGGCCGGGCCGATGTCCAGGGCGTCCGGCCACCCGGTGCGCGGTGCCGCGACGGCCATCACCACCACCTCGCCGGCGAACCGGCGGTCATGATCTCCGGCTCGCCCTCGGTCACGAGCACGGTCTCCTCGAACCGCACCGTGCCGACGCCGGGCCGGCTGACGTGCTGCTCGATCGCCAGCGTCATGCCGGGCACCAGCACCGTCTCGTCGTAGGGGGTGATCGTCGGCGGCTCCCAGCCCACGCCGATCCCGTGGCCCACGGACTCCAGGTAGTCCGCCGAGAGGATCGATTCCTTCGGGTCCATGTCCGGGCGGTGGGCCAGCCCTCGCTCCGCCAGCACCGCGTGGCAGACTGTATAGAGGTCCCTGGCCGTGGCGCCCGGCCGCGCCGCGGCGCAGGCCGCGTGGATGCAGGCGATGTTCGCCTCGAGGATCTCCTGCTGTGCGGGAGTCGGCTCGCCGCCGACGACGATGGAGCGGACGAAGTCGTAGAAGTAGCCGTCGACCGCGCCCTAGACGTCCGGATGGACGATGTCGCCGGGCTCGCAGGGCCGCCTCCAGTCGAACGAGGGCAGTCGCGAATACCAGAGGTGCCCCGAATCCGGCCCCGAAGCCATCGCGAAGTCGTATGGCACGGCGCCCAGGCGGGCTGCCGCTGCGTACCCCGCTGCCGCCACGTCGCCGTCGGTCCTGCCGGGCGCCACCTCGGCAAACATCGCGTCGAGCAGTTCCACGCTCACCGCCGATGCGTACCGCATCATCTCGATCTCGGCCGGGCTCTTGACCATCCGCTGGGCCATCAGCACTTCGTCAGCGCGCACGAATCGCGCGCCCGGCAGCTCGTGTTCGATCGCCCGCAGGGCGGTGATCGACATCCGCTCCTCGTCGGTGAGGCCCAGGATCGCGCGGTCGAGGCCGGTCGCGACGAGCGCCTCGGCGACGCCGCCGTACAGGTCCCGGCGCACCCAGACGCGGTCGGCGGCGACCAGGTCGTCGCGCCAGTCGGGCTGGTTCACCACCAGGATGGACTCGCCGTACGAGGGGACGACCAGCGCCGCCATCCCGAAGCCCGTGAACAGCGGCCGCACGTCCGGGAACACGTTGCCCGCGTCGTAGTGGTTGGTGAGGTAGAAGACGCTGCCGTAGCGGTCCAGCGTCGAACCGCCGGCCGACCAGGCCACCAGTCCATCCAGGCCGGACTGCTGTGCGGCGAGTCGGACGGCGGCGCGCCGTTGCGCGTACTCGCCGCGGGGGATCGACGGTCGCGGCGGCAGCGGCGGCCGGACGTGCGCGGTCATCGGGCACCCTCCACGCGGACTCTGACCCATTGGCACTGCGTGAGCGAGAGTTCGGTGCACCAGTAGCTGATCAGCACGTCGCCGTCCTGGAGGCGGATCGCCACGGGCCGGCCGAACGCAATGACATCGTGGCTCTGGGGGTACGTGTCCACGGACGCCACGCCGATGGTCTCGCGGCCGGTGGCGTCCCAGGCGACGATCTGGTTGTCCAGGTCCCAGGTCCGGCCGCCGTCGCGCGAGAGAACCGCCATCAGGCCGGGTCGCGGGTCCTCGCGCAGGGTGTACGCCGCGACCATCACGCCGCCCCCGAGGTCGACCGCCCAGCTCGTCTGGCCGGGGATGCCGGTGTTCTCCGGCCTCGACCAGTTCCGGCCACGCGTGTCAGACACCACGCGATGGAGGGGCAGGAACGCGTCCGTCCGCTCGTCGCGCGCCCAGAGCAGGGTGAAGAGCCGGCCATCGAGCAGGCGGACCACCCGGCCGTGGAAGTAGCTGACCTGCTCCGCGGCTCCGTTGGCGATCGGCCCGGCGAACGTCCACGTGGCGCCGCGATCCACCGAGACCAGGCCCACCATGTGGTTGCGGATGGGGCTGGTGTCGTCGTACGCCTTGCCCGTATCGGCGGGCAGGAACCAGCCGCCGTCGTTGAGCTCCACGATGGGGCCGGAGACATCGAGTTTCAGGCCGTCCGGGATCGGGATCGGCTCGGGTTCCGACCACGTGCGGCCGCCGTCGGGCGACCGGAACAGCACCGTCTCGACCGGCAGGAACGCCCCGGTCAGCGGGTTGACCGCGAGGCGCGCGTCGGCCTGCTCACGGCGGACCGCGACCAGGACGATCGTGTCATCGGCGAGGGCCGCCGCGAATGGGGCCGTGTACGCATAGAGGACTGGGTCGTCGGCCGGGTCGCGGACCAGCCCGCCGCCGGCCCAGGTCGTCCCGCCGTCGGTCGAACGCACGACCGCCAGCGCGCCATCACGGGAGTAGAACGCCGAGCCCTGGCGGTAGCAGCAGACGAGCTCACCCGACGAGAGCTGCACCACGAACGGCAGGTAGCCGTGGACGCTCTGGTGCCCGGGCAGCGGGTTGCGATACAGGACGCCGCGGCTGACGACCTCGAGCGCTCCTCCCATGACCATGGCGCTGACTCTACGCGGCGCGCGCAGGGCATGGAAGTCGAGCGGTACCCATGGCGGGCGGTGGCGGGACGAACGGACGGTCGAACGGCGTCGGAGCATGGCCGAGGATGGCGGCCCGGCCGGCGCACTCGCGCGGCGGCGATCGGAAGGACCTCAATCCATGGGACGCACCGTCGCGGGACTGCTCATCGTCGTGGTCATCGCCGTCGGCGGCTTCTTCTTCCGCGATCGCCTGACCGGCGCCGCGGACGACCTCAAGGTCGGCGACTGCTTCGACATTCCGGTCGGCATCGAGACGGTCCACGAGGTCCAGCACCACCCCTGCAACGAGGCGCACACGGGCGAGATCGTCGGCCTTGCCGACTACCCAGCCGGCGGTGACGATCCGTACCCGGCCGAATCGATGCTGTTCGCGTTCGCCGACGACCTGTGCGTGCGCACGTTCCGCGACTACACGGGCCGCGACCCGTTCACCGACCCCGAACTGACCGTCGGCTACTTCTTCCCGATCCCCGACGGCTGGCGCCAGGGCGACCGCGAGGTCTCCTGCTACCTGTCGCGGATCGACGACGGCCCGATGACGGTCTCCTACCGGCTGGCGACGACGTAGGGCTCCTTCACGTGTCCGGGCCGGGCGTCCTTCGCCGACGCCGCAGCGCCGAGGGCGCTGCCGCCAGGAGTTGCGACCCCCGAATCTCGTCGCCGACCGGCCATCGGGGTCCCGATCCCGCCCCAGGCGTGGTTCTGCGCGACATCGGGCAATAGCCGCGGGCGTCAGGGCCTCGCAATGGCCCACGGAACGCCGTCGGCGTGACCGAGCGAAGGAACGATGCGGCCTGCACCACCGCGCCGCGGGCTGCCCACAGCCTGAGCGCCAGATAAGTCGCCGATAAGCGCCGCTCGCTACCGTTCGTCTTCGACGTCTGCCGCGTCGGAAGTGCCCCCAACGCGGCGGACGTCAACGAGACCCACCGCCGCCTCCTGTGAGGTTGCAGATGGACGGACTCCCGGGCGATTGGCGCGTCGTCGAACCACCGGCGTCGGCGCCGCCGAACACGCCGGGCGCGAAGCCGCCGGTCATCGAATCGAAACGCGCCTGGATCGCCGTCCTCGGCCTTGGGCTGGCCGGCCTCATGCTTGCGGGCGCCTGGATGTTGGCCGACCCCACCGGGGGCGCCGTCGACATCGAGGTCGCGGCGCTGGACGGGGCGCTCCCGTCAGCGGCGGGCCCGTACGCATCCCCGGTCCGCGACCTGGTGATCGACGTCGGCGGCGCGGTTCGCCGGCCCGGCGTCTATCGCCTGCCGCAAGGCGCCCGGGTCGTGGAGGCGATCGCGGCGGCCGGCGGCTACGCGCCCGCGGTGGACGCGGCCGCCGTCGCCGGCGAGCTCAATCTTGCGGCACCGCTCGCCGATGGCGACCGCGTCCGCGTGCCCGCTCGCGGTAGCACGAGCCCGACCGGCGCGGGCAGGGCGCCGGCCGAGTCGGCCCGCGAGGATCCAGGCGATGGGCTGCTCGACCTCAACAGCGCCACCGCGAGCCAGCTGGAGGCCCTGCCGGCCATCGGGCCGGCCACGGCCGCGAAGATCATCGCCGCGCGCACGGACAAGCCGTTCACCAGCGTGGACGACCTGCGCGCCCGGAAGATCCTCGGCGATTCGGCGTTCGGCAAGGTCCGCGACCTCCTCGTCGTGCGCTGACGGTGTCGCGAACTGGATGGTTCTCGCTCGGCGTGGTGGGTGCTGCGCTGCTGCTCCCATCGATCGCGGCGACCGGAACAGCGGACCAGGCGCTGCCGATGCTCGCCGCCGGACTTGCGCTGGTGGCCGTCGGTTCCCACCGGCTCCGGTGCCCAGCTGCTCTGGCGCCCGCGGCCATCGGGTTGCTGCTCGTGGCGCTCCGGGCGGCGGCCCTGCCGCTGCCGGAGACCGCCGGGACGCTCCCGGATGGGGCAGGGCCCTGGCAGGGCCGCGTGGAGTCCGTCTCGGCGCCACGCCAGGGCCGGCAGCGCGCGACTGCCGTCCTCGAGACAGAGCCGCCCGTGCGGGTCGCACTGGATGCGCCCCGCTACCCCCCGATCGGGCCGGCCGACCTCGTGACGGTCTCGGGCACGCCCCAGCCGCCTCCGGACGACGACTACGGGGCGTACCTGCGACGGAGCGGCGTCGACGCCACTCTCCGGTCCCGCACGCTCGAGGTGCGCACGGACCCGGGCGATCCAGTCCGGGCCGTGGAGGGGCTGCGTCGGGCCGGGGGTGATGCGCTGGCGCTGGCCCTGCCGGAACCCGAGGCGGGGCTCGCGGCCGGAATCCTGATCGGGCTCCGCGACCGCGTCGACCGCGCCGTCGCGGCGACGTTCACGCAGGCCGGCGTCAGTCACGTCGTCGCCATCTCGGGCTGGAACATCGCCATCGTCGCGCTCCTGGTCGACCGGCTCCTGGTGGCGGCCCCGCGTCGCCGGCGGCGCATGGTCACCCTCGGCGCGATCGCGCTGTACACGGTCCTGACCGGGGCATCGCCCTCGGTCCTTCGTGCCGCGGCGATGGCCAGCGCGGTGACGCTCGCGCGGGAGTCGGGTCGTGCAGGGAACGCCCGGGATGCGCTGGCGCTCGCCGTCGCGGGGCTCATCCTGCTCGACCCGGAGGTCGTCGCGGATCCCGGCTTCCAGTTGTCGGCGCTGGCGACCGCCGGCCTCATCGCGTGGGCAACGCCGATCACGGCGTGGCTCCGGGCGCGCGCCGACGGCCGCCTGCCCGAGTGGCTGTGCATCGGTCTCGGCGTCTCCCTCGCCGCGCAGATCGCGACGCTCCCGGTCGTCCTGCTCTCGTTCGGGCGCCTCGCGGCACTGTCACCGCTGCTCAACCTGGCCGTCGTCCCGCTCGTGCCGCTCGCGATGGCCGGCGGAACGCTCGCCCTCGCGGTCGGGGCCGCCGCCCTCGCCGGGATCGCACCGGCAGGCGTCGTCGCAGTTCTCGCGATCCCGGGTTGGCTGCCGCTGGCGGCCCTCGTCGCCGTCGTGCGAACCGGTGCTTCGCTGCCGCTTGCCAGCGTGGAGCTGGAGCCCCCGGCCAACCTCGTTGCAGCCGGGGTCATCCCGGCCGCTCTGCTCGCGCGCCGCGTCCTGCCGCTGCTTCGTGCCCGTTCCCCGGGTCGTTCCGGTCGGAGGGGAGCCCCTGGCTCGGGGCGAACTTCCGCCCCGCCCTGGCGCGAACGGCTGCGGCGACCGCTCCCTCGAGCCGCGCTCGGCGTGCTGGTGCTGGCCGTGGCCACCACTGGCCTTGCCGTGGCGCACCAGCCCGACGGCCGGTTCCGGATCGTGGCGCTCGATGTGGGGCAGGGCGACGCGATCCTCGTCGAGGGGCCACGCGGTTCGCGGCTGCTCGTGGACGGCGGCCCGGATCCCGACCGGCTGGTCGGCGCACTGGACGCTCGGCTGCCGCCGTGGGACCGGCGCCTGGACGTGGTCATCCTGAGCCACCCGCATGAAGATCACGTGGCCGGCCTGCCGCTCCTGCTGGAGCGCTACCGGGTGGGCCGGGCGTTCGAGCCCGGAATGCGCGGCGCGGGCCCGGGCTACGCCGCGTGGTCACTCGCGCTGGCGATGCACGGCGTCCCGCGCGGTCGCCTCGCCACCGGTGACGCGCTGATGGTGGACGGCGTGCGGTTCACGGTCCTCTGGCCCGACCGGGATGCCGTGCCCGCGGAACCGCCGGATGATGGGACCGGCGTCAATAACGTGTCGGTCGTGCTGCTCGGCCAGATCGGCCGCCAGCACGTGCTCCTCACGGGTGACCTCGAAGAGGAGATCGAGCCGGTCCTGCTCGAACGGGGCCTCCCGCGGACGGAGGTCCTCAAGGTCGCCCACCACGGGAGCCGGACGTCCTCGACGCAGCCCATGATCGACGCCCTGCGCCCGCGCGTCGCGCTCGTCTCGGTGGGCACCGGGAACACGTATGGCCATCCATCCCCTGCGACGTTGGGGCGCCTCGAGGCGGCCGGCGCACGAGTCGGGCGCACGGATCTTGACGGCAGCGTGGAGGTCTCGCTCGACGGCCGAACCGTCGAAGTCGCCACGGAGCGGCGAAGGGGCTCGGCGCCGCCGCGGGCGTCACCGGGCGCAGTCCGCCACGCCCGGCACGAGGGGCCGCTCGGGTACGATCGGACGCATGTCCGTGCCCGACCGGATCGAGGCGGCACGTCTCCTCGACTTCCTGACGCCGCCAGCCTGGCACCTGCGCCATTCGCGTGGCGTCGCGGAGGTGGCGGCCTGGCTCGCCGAGCGGACGGAGGCACGCGCCGGGACGCACCGGGTCGCAGCGCCAGTCCGGGTGGATCGCTCGCTGGTGGAGGCCGCGGCGCTGCTGCACGACATCGACAAGCTGTTGCCAGCGGAGCATCCCGTGCGCCGCCTGCCGCACGGCATTGCCGGCGCGGAATGGCTCGCGGAGCGCGGGCTGGACCGCCTGGCGCCCGCCGTCGCCGGTCATCCGGTCACCCGCCTCGGCGACGACGCGTTCTGGGAGCGCTGGCAGAACGAGGCGAGCCTGGAGGCGATGATCGTCGCCTACGCCGACAAGCGGGTCGCCCAGCGCCTGGCGCCGATGGCCGCCAAGTTCGGCGACTGGGAGCGGCGCTACCCGTCCGAGGGAGAGCGTGCCCGGGCGGGCGCGTGGTCGCGCGAGACCGCGTCGCGCGTGCGCGAGCGCGCCGCCGAGCTGGAGTGGCAGGTGACCA
>VGPE01000102.1 GCA_016875645.1 Chloroflexota bacterium | reverse complement strand
GCGATCCCCCGCGGCCCGATCAGACGTCAGGGCCCGATCGGCCCCCGCGGCCCGATCGGCCCCCGCGGCCCGATCGGCCCCCGCGGCCCGACACTGCGGGCCCCAGGGACGAGTCAGCCCCCGGTCGCCGGCGCGCCGGGCGTGTTGCGAGCCTCGGCTCCACGAGCTACGACGACGCCACCGAGTGGGAGCCTGAGTGGAGCGGCGGGACCTGGTACGGCACGTCCTCGGGGACGCACTGGACCGTGAACCCCAAGGAGTACGCGGATCCCCGCAAGCACGGGCCCGAGTACCTCGCCCGGGCCCGCCGTCGCGTCGATCAGGCGGCGCCCCGGACCACGGCGGGGCGGCCAACCGAGGCTGGCGCGCCCGCGCCCGATGTCGAGACACCCTCGGCACCGAACGCCAAGCCCAACGCCTCGAGCGCCGGAGCCCCCGCCGACGCCCTCGGGTCCAGCCCGCACCCGGCCAGCCCGGCGCCGCCGGACGCGTCGCGTGCGGCGTACCGGGCCCGCCGTCAGGCTTCGACAGAGGCGCAAGCCTCGTTCGCGGGAGCGCCACCGCGGGTCGCTGCCGATCGCCCGTCGGATTGGGCTGCGGCCGCGGCGCAGGTGACCTCGTCGGTGCCGGCCCGCCTGCTGACCGCGCTCATCGCCTGGCCCCCGCTCGGCTACCTGCTTGCGTTCGGGATCGGGGAGTTGAGCGGCTGCGCGCGCTACGCCGCCGGCTGCACCGACGAAGCGGCCATCGCGATGTGGGGCATCCAGCCGGTCGTCGTCACGCTCCTGCTCCTGCTGCCCAGGGTGGCCCGCCCCGCTGCCGTCGCATCGATCGGGCTGCTGCTGGCTGCCGTCCCCGCCGCCGCCGCCCTGAGCGCGAGCGCCGGAAACCGCGGCCCCTCACCTGAGACGGTCGTCCTGTTCGTCGCGATCATCGTGATGGCATATGTCGTCGCGGCGATCGGTGCTGCCACCGGGCGCCTGCCGCTCCCTGCATGGCTGCGCTCCCCGGACGACTGAGCCGGCCGTAGGATGCGGCGATGACGCGCCATCACGATCCGGCCGACCTTTCGAGTGCTGCCCAGGAGTACCTGCTGGCCCTGCGGGTCATGGCCGGCGACGAGCGCCGCGTCACGACTGCCCAGGTGGGTCGCCACCTCGGCGTGAGCACGCAGGCCGCCAGCGAGATGTTCCGCCGCCTCGTGGCCGATGGTCTCGTCGAGCAGCACGAGGGCCGCGATCTGGTGCTGACCACCGCCGGACGTGCGGCGGCGGACGGGATCTTCCGACGCCACGCCCTGCTGGAATGGCTGCTGACGTCAGTCGTCGGCCTCGGGTGGGCCGAATCGGACGAGGAGGCTGCCCGACTCCAGGGCGCCATCTCGCCCCGCGTCGAGGCACGTCTCGACGAGTTGCTCGGCCACCCGCCGACCTGCCCGCACGGCAATCCGATCGACGCGGACACGGCGCGCCGCCGTCCGGCCGGGGTTCCGCTCAACGCGGTCGATGCGGGCCAGCATGCGACGATCTTCCGCATCACCGAGGAGGCCGAGGAGGACGCGGCGCTCCTCTCGTACCTGGAGGCACGGGCCCTGACGCCCGGCGCCCGGGTGCACGTCCTGGCGCGCTCCGAATCGCTCGACTCGCTGACGCTGGAGGGCCCGCGCGGCCGGGCAACGCTCGGGCTCCGGCCGGCCGGCCTGGTCCGGGTGCTGCTCGGTGACGCCGACCCGACGCTCTTCCACCGGGTGCCGCTGCGAGTCGAGGCCGTGGATGCCGCCGCCCCGATGCAGGTCGCGAAGGGCCCGTCCGGGGCCTGAGCGTCCGCCACCTACACTCTGGTCGATGACCAAGAGCGAGCGGCCGATCAGGGTCCGGATCGCGCCCAGCCCAACGGGCCCCCTCCACATCGGGACCGCGCGCTCGACGCTGTTCAACTACCTGTTCGCGCGCCGGACCGGCGGGACGTTCATCCTGCGCCTCGAGGACACCGACGCCGCACGCTCGTCGATCGCGTACGAGAAGGACATCCTCGACGGGCTCCACTGGCTCGGGCTCACCTGGGACGAGGGACCCGAGGTGGCCGGTGAGGCGGCGCGCGGCCTTTTCGGGCCGTACCGCCAGTCCCAGCGGATGCCCCGCTACGCCGAGGTCGCCGCCCGGCTCCTCGCCGCGGACCGGGCCTATCCCTGCTACTGCACGGCCGAGGAGCTCGAGGCCGAGCGGGCGCAGGCCGAGGCCGAGCATCGGCCACCGCGCTACAGCGGCCGCTGCGCGAACCTGACGCCGGCCGAGCGCGCGGCGTTCCAGGCCGAGGGGCGGGCGGCAGCCCTCCGCTTCCGGGTCGGCGAGGGGATCGTCGCGTTCGACGACATCATCCGCGGCCACGTCGAGATCGGCACCGACGCCCTGGGCGGGGACTTCGTGATCGTCCGGGCGGACGGGGGACCGCTGTTCCACTTCACCAACGTCGTGGACGACATCGCGATGAAGATCAGTCACGTCATCCGGGGCGAGGACCACCTCAGCAACACGCCCAAGCACATCCTGCTCTTCCGAGCGCTGGGTGAGCCCATCCCGCAGTTCGCCCATCTGCCCCTCATCCTCAACCCGGACCGGACCAAGATGAGCAAGCGCCGGAGCCAGACCGCGGTGGGCGACTACATCGCCCAGGGGTTCATCCGCGAAGCGCTGGTCAACTACCTCGCACTCCTCGGATGGGCGAGCGGAACCGAGGAGGAGATCTTCACGCTCGACGAGCTGGTCGAGCGCTTCGACCTCGAGACGGTCCACAAGGCGGGCGCCGTCTTCGACCGCGAGCGACTCGAGTGGCTCAACGGCCAGTGGATCCGCCGCATCCCACCCGACGAGCTGGTGGAGCGGCTGCGGCCCTTCCTCGAGGCCGAGGCGGTCGCCGGACGCATCGACCGGATGCCCGGCGACGACGAGATCCGATCGCTCGTGCCCATGGTGCGCGAGCGGCTGCCGCTGCTCGGCGCGATCGGAGACCTGGTCGGCTTCCTGTTCCAGGACGAGGTCTCGCTCGACCCGGCCTCGCTCGTTCCCAAGCGCTGGGACGCAGCGACCGCCGCCGAGGCCCTGCGTGCCGCCCGCGCCGTCATCGCGGATGTCGGGCGCGTGTCCTACGAGGCCGACGAGATCGAGCCGCCGCTGCGGCGCCTGGCGGAGGAGCGCGGCTGGAAGCCGGGCGACCTGTTCATGGCGATCCGGGTCGCGGCCACCGGCCGCACGGCGACGCCGCCCCTCTTCGACACGCTCGTTGCGCTGGGCTACGAGCGGACGCTCCACCGGCTCGACCGCGCGATCGCGGCGCTCCCGGCCCAGGGTGCAGCCGCCACGGCCTGAAGACGGAGGAAGCCCGTGGCGCGCACGATCCTCGTCGTCGATGACGAGCACACGCTCCGGCAGACCCTCGTGGAAGCGCTGGAGGACGAGGGGTTCGCCGTGACCAGCGCCGCTGATGGGCGCACGGCAATCGCGCAGTTCCGCGCCGCACCATCGGATCTCGTGCTCCTGGACCTGATGCTGCCCGAGCTCAGCGGGATCGAGGTCTGTCGCGCCATCCGTGCCGAATCCGACGCGCCGATCCTGATGTTGACCGCTCGCGACTCAGAGCTGGACAAGATCGTCGGGCTGGAGCTCGGCGCGGACGATTACGTCACCAAGCCATTCAGCCTGCGCGAGCTGCTGGCGCGGGTGCGTGCCCTCCTGCGGCGCTCCGACCGCCAGGCAGGAGCGGCCGAGACCCCGGCAACGATCCAGATCGGCCCGGTCACGCTCGACGTCGGCGGCCACCGGCTCATCCGCGACGGAGAGACGCTGGCGGTCAAACCCAAAGCGTTCGAGCTGCTGGCATTCCTCGCGCAGCATCCGGGACAGGTCTTCACGCGGGACCAGCTCCTGGAGCGGGTGTGGGGCTACGACTATGCGGGCGAGACGCGGACGGTGGATGTCCACATCCACCGGCTGCGGGCAGTGGTCGAGGTCGACCCCGCCGCCCCGAAGTACCTACACACGGTCCGCGGCGTCGGCTACGTGTTCCGGCGCCCGGCCTGAGGCACGCGCCCCGGTATCCTGCGCGGGATGCGACTCAGCCAGCTCTTCGTGCGCACCCTTCGTGACGACCCGGCCGAAGCCGAGATGCCGTCCCATCGTCTGTTGCTCCGGGCGGGCTATGTCCGCCAGCTCGGGTCGGGGATCTACTCGCTCCTGCCGCTCGGCCAGCGCGTCGCGCAGCGGATCACCCAGATCATCCGCGAGGAGATGGACGCGATCGGCGGCCAGGAGCTGCTGATGCCCGTGGTCCACCCGGCCGATATCTGGCGGGAGTCGGGCCGCTACGACGCGGTCGGGCCGGAGATGGCGCGGTTCAAGGACCGCGGCGGTCGCGACATGGTGCTTGCGATGACCCACGAGGAGGTCGTTGCCGACCTGCTCCGCGACGTCATCCGGTCCTACCGCCAGCTCCCGGTCCAGCTGTACCACTTCCAGACCAAGTTCCGCGACGAGCCGCGCTCGCGCGGCGGCCTGATCCGGGTCCGCGAGTTCACGATGAAGGACGCCTACTCCTGCGACATCGACGCCGCGGGACTCGATGTCAGCTACCAGGCGCAATACGGCGCCTATGCCCGAATCTTCGAGCGGATCGGCCTCCAGACGATCGCCGTGAGCGCCGACGTCGGGATGATGGGCGGCACCGAGGCGCACGAGTTCATGCTGCTCAACCCCGCAGGCGAGGACACCCTGGTCCTGTGCGACCAGTGCGGCTACGCCGCCAACCAGCAGGTCGCGAAGGTCCGGCGGCCGAAGCCGCTCGTCGAAGGACTCCGGGACATCGAGGAGGTCGAGACGCCGGGCACCGCCACCATCGCCGATCTCGCGGCCTTCCTCGGGATTCCCGCCTCGGAGACGGCCAAGGCCATCTTCTACATGGCCGAGGATGGGCGCCTCGTGACCGCGATCGTCCGCGGCGATGACGAGGTGAACGAGGCCAAGCTCGCGAACGCCGTCGCCGGTGGCGGCCTTCGGCCGGCACGGGAGGAAGAGATCCGCGCGGCGGGCATGGAGCCCGGCTACGCGTCCCCCGTCGGTGTTCACAGCACCTTCGTGGTCGTCGATGAGCTCGCCGCCGCCTCGACGAACCTCGTGGCCGGCGCCAACAAGCCCGGCTATCACCTGCGCAACGTCAACCTCGATCGCGACTACGTCCCGGACCGCATCACGGACATCGCCATCGCCCGCGAAGGCGACCCGTGTCCCAACTGTGGTTCGCCCGTGATCCTGCGCAACGGGATCGAGGTCGGCAACATCTTCAAGCTCGGCACGAAGTACACCGAGGCGCTGGGTGCGACATACCTGGGCGAGGACGGGGTCGAGCACCCGATCGTGATGGGCTCCTACGGCATCGGCATCGGGCGGAACATGGCCTGCATCGTGGAGGCGCACCACGACGAGAAGGGCATCATCTGGCCGGAGGCCGTCGCGCCGTATGCCGCGCACCTGGTCGCGATGGGCGCCAACCGCGATGCGCGGGTCACCGAGATCGCGGACGCGCTCCACGCCCATTCGATCGTCACCGGCAACGAGATTCTGTACGACGACCGCGACGAGTCCCCGGGCGTGAAGCTCACCGATGCCGAACTGCTGGGCATGCCGCGGATCCTGACGGTGAGCCCGCGCAGCCTGGCGGCGGGTGGCATCGAGGTGACCGACCGCGCGACCGGGGAGCGGGCGATCCGTTCGGTCGACGAGGTCCGGGACTCGCTGGGCTGAACGCAACTCGGCTGGCGGCCTCGCGCGCCGGCGCCTGAGGCCCTCCGCCCCGACGAGGCGCCGCCTCGCCTGCCGACCCTCATCCTTGGAGGGGGGCCTTCGGCTCCGCGCGCCGCTGCTCCACACGGTTCACTGGGTACCGCCCGCGCTGACCGCAGGCATGGCAGGTGGCGATGATCGTCCCGCTCGTCGCGAGCGTGACACCAGCGCGTCCGCCCGAGTCATCGCGCCGCACCGGGATGAACGTTCTGCACCGCTCGCAGAACACGCCGAAGTACCAGGGGGTCCGCGAGGGATCGTCGCTCACACCCACTCCGACTGCGCTGACAGGACGACGGTCAGCGTACGCCAGTCCGGCGATGTGGATCAACGGGGACTGGACTCCTTCGATTTCGGTGGTCTCGTTCCCAGCGATCAACCGGTCGCGGCGGTTTCTTCGTGGGCCAGCTCGGACTCGGCCTGGGCCAGTTCCTCGTGGGAGACGGTGGTCCCGTCGAGCGAGATGACGGCCTCGTCGAGGATGCCCTCCTGGGCGACCAGCTGGCTCGAATCGACCTCGTGGCCGGTCAGGATCTCCTCGACATCACCCACTCGGCTGATCGCGAACCCCACCTGCGGGGGGATCGTGGCCGTGATCGTGATCTCGCCGATCCGGTACGGCGAGCCCTTGGCCCGGAGCGAGCTGTTGGCCTTCTCCTGCAGCGCCGTCGCCTTGATCACGATGTCCGCCAGCAGTCCGGGGTCGATCTTGTCGACCATCGTGGCAAGGCCCCGCTTGGTCTTGCCGGCCGCCTCACGCGCCTGCTGGCTCGCCGCCTGGACCGAATGACGCATGCGCTCCTGCGTCTCGGGGTCGTTCATCCGCGTCCGGGCCTGCTCAGCGGCATCGCGGGCCTGCTGCGCCGCCCGGTCGGCGGCTTCGCGCGCCTTCTGCAGAAAACTCACCGCTCGTCCCTCCGTCGCGTGGCAGCCCGAGTGGCCACCCTGAGACCTGTCACGAGAACGGTACGCCGCCCGGAGCCATCGAGGTACCGGCCAGTGGGCGCCGGACGCTGTGCCATGCTGGCGACGTGGACGCCTACGCGCTCGCGGTCATCGCCCTGCAGGCGGCGGCAATCGTGGCGCTGGTGGTGGTGGCGACGCGCCGCAGGCGGATCCTCGAGGACCTGGGACGGCAACTGGGCGGGTCGAGCGATCAATTCGACTCGCGTCTGCGGCGGAACCTCGGACGGCTCGCGGAACTCGAGAAGCAGACGGCACAGCTGCTCCGTGACCTGACGGTGGTGGCTGACCTTTCGGGTGTCGGGATCGTCCGCCTCGACGCCGAGGACCGGGTCGACTTCGCGAATCTGACGGCTCATTCGTACCTGGACCGTGGGCCCGGCGGCATCCTCGGCCAGTCCGCGATCGAGGCCTTCATCGACCGGCGAATCGAAGACGTCGCCCGCCAGGCACAGGAGAGCGGGTTCGCCAGCGCCGAGGTCACCCTGCGATCGAGCGAAGGGCCGACGTTCATGGTCCGGGCCCGTCCTGCCGGCAACGGCCGGGTCTGGGTCGTCTTCGAGGACGTGTCCGAGCTGCGCCGGCTGCAACGGATCCGCGCGGAGTTCACCGAGAATCTCTCGCACGAGCTCCGCACACCCCTGTCCACGGTCAGCCTCCTCGCCGAGACGCTGGCAACCGAGGCCGAGACGGCCGATGTGCCGGCGAGAATGCGCGACCGGATCGGCAGGATCGGGGTCGAGACGGGCCACCTCGTGCAGATGGTCAACGAGATTCTCGACCTGTCGCGCATCGAGCAGGGGGGACCGATTCCCATGGTCCAGGACGTGGACCTGGGGCGCGTTGCGACGGCATCCGCGGAGCGCCTGCGCCTCTTTGCGGAGCGCCAGGGCGTGGACCTGAGCGTGGAGCTGGAGGGCGACATCCCGCCGGTTCGTGGCGACGAGGATCGCCTGGGACAGGTGCTCGTGAACCTGCTGCACAACGCCGTCAAGTTCAGTCCGGACGGCGGTGCGGTGACCGTGCGCGTCCGACGGGCGGAGGCTGAGGTCGTCGTTTCAGTTGCCGATCGTGGCATCGGCATCCCGCGGGCGGCGCAGCCCCGGGTCTTCGAGCGCTTCTACAAGGTCGATCGGGCGCGGGTCCGTGGCGGTGGCACGGGCCTGGGGCTTTCGATCGCCCGCCACGTCGTGGAAGCGCACGCAGGTCGGATCTGGGTCGAGTCTGAAGAGGGGCGTGGCTCCACGTTCTCGTTCGCCATTCCGATCACCCCGCCACCGACATGACCGGACGCCCGCTCCTGCTTGCCCACCGCGGCGATCACCGGGTCGCCCCGGAAAACTCCGTCGAGGCGTTCCGCGCCGCAGTCGATGCCGGCTGCAACGGGGCCGAGCTGGACGTCCGCCGGTCGCGCGACGGTGTGGCCGTCGTCAGCCACGACGCCACGCTCGACCGGCTGTTCGGGCGGCCGGAGGCGGTTGCCGGCCTCACCGCGGCGCAGCTTGCGGCCCGCGGGATCCCGACGCTCCAGGCGGCCCTCGAGGCGGTCCGGCCGGACTTCCTCATGGACGTCGAGCTCAAGGAGGCCGCGGTCGTCGAGGCGGCGATCGAAGCCATTGCGGCGGTTCGCGGGGCCGGTGCGCGGAACGCGGTGGTCTCCTCGTTCAGCCGGACCGCCCTCGAGCGCATTGCGGGCCGACGGCCCACCTGGCCGCGCTGGCTCATCTCCAGCAGCCCCGGGGCGGTCGCCGATGCCGCCGAGCTGGGCTGCGCGGCGGTGGCGCTGCGGGTCGACGCGATCGACGAGCCGCTGGTGGCGGACGCGCACCGACGGGGACTGCTGGTCGTGGCGTGGACGATCCGCGACGCTGCGACCCGCGACCGGGTGACGGCCCTGGGCGTGGACTGGGTCTGCGTCGAGGGGCAGGCCCTCGTTTCCTGAGGGGCGACGGTCACCGGCCGCCGATGATGATCAGCGCAAGGAGCCCGGAGGCCGTGCCGCCGATCGCGTACCGCCAGGAATCGCGCACATAGGCGATGGTGGGCAGGTGGGCGTTCGCCGCCTTCGCGAGGCTCCGGCCGAGGATCGTAGCGAGCGATCCGTGCGGCGTCAGGAGCGCGAGGAGGTTCGTGCCCAGCAGGTAGGCCACCACGGCCTCGGGCGAGGCACCGACGAGCCACACCGACCCGAACGCGGCCGCCGGCAGGTTGTTGATCGCCGCGGAGAGCAGCCCGCCGACGAGCGCGAACGTCGCCAGGGCCAGCGGAAGGGGCAGGCTCGCCTGGGGCTGCGGCAGCGTGGCCGCGAACTCGACCATCGGCTCCCGCGCCAGCGCGGCGAGGAGCACCACGGCGACGCCCGCGAGCGGGATGGTCCGCAGCAGGCCCGGCAGGTCCGCACGCCCGTCCCAGGTCGCGAGCGCGGCGCAGCCC
>VGPE01000101.1 GCA_016875645.1 Chloroflexota bacterium | reverse complement strand
GTCACCGACTGGCTGCTCCCGAACGAGCACGAGTTCGCGATCCTCTCGGGCGTCGACGGAGAGCCGTCCGACGCCGATCTGGCGGCGTTCGGGGCCCGGACCGGGACGCGCCCCGTCGTGACGTTGGGTGGCCGTGGTGCCGCGCTCACCCGGCGCGACGGCTCCGTCGTCCGGGTGCCCGCCGTGCCCGTGACGCCGGTGGACACGACCGGTGCCGGCGATGCGTTCGTGGGGGCGTTCGCCGTCGGCCTCGCGCTCGGGCTCGACGAACTCGCCGCGGTCCGGCTCGGGATCGCCTGCGCCTCGGACAGTGTCACCCGCCCCGGGACGCAGTCCTCCTTCCCGGATGGCGCGTGGTGCGCCGAGTTGCTCGCCGCGGTCAGCGGCGCCGCCCTCGCGGGGTCCGGCACCGGCGCCTGACGGTCAGGCCGGCTCGGCCTCCCAGCCGGTGTGGGTCCGGAAGAAGACGAGGTCGTGCGGGTAGCAGTACCGCCAATCCTCCTCGGGGTTCCGCCGAGCGGATGAACCCGTGCCCGGTCTCCTTGAAGTGGGCCGTGGTGTGGCGGTTCGGGCTGTTGTCGCAGCACGACGTCCGGAAGCAGATCAGGCACTGCCGGAGATGGAGCCACTCGTCGCCGATCTCCATGCACGGCTCGCAGACGTCCTTGGGCGCCGGGAGGTCGTCGCCACCGAGGAAGTGCTCGCAGATGTTCGTCACGTCGCCTCCGGATCAATGCGCTCGCCGAGGGGACCGGGCGGGGCCGGCGGGTGGCGGAGAGGGTGGGATTCGAACCCACGGGGCTTGCACCCGCCTGTTTTCAAGACAGGACCGTTCAACCGCTCCGGCACCTCTCCGGCGTCGAGGATAGCGCCGATGCCGGTGGCGACCCGCATGGGCTACGCGGGCGCGCCGATAAGGTCGCGCCCGAGGTACGGCCGGAGGACCTCCGGGACGGCCACGGAGCCGTCGGGGCGCTGGTACTGCTCGAGGATCGCGGCCACGATCCGGGCGAGGGCGAGGCCCGAGCCGTTGAGCGTGTGGACGAGCTCGGGCTTGGCGCCCGGCTCGGGGCGGTAGCGGACGGCCATCCGGCGGGCCTGGAAGTCCCGGAAGTTCGAGCAGGATGAGACCTCGAGCCAGCGCTCGACGCCCGGGGCCCAGACCTCGAGGTCGTACTTGCGGGCCTGCGTGAAGCCCATGTCGCGGGTCGCCATGAGGAGCACGCGGTAGGCGAGACCCAGACGGCGGATGAGGTCCTCGACCCGGCCGGTCATCCACTCGAGGGCCTCGGCGGACGCCTCGGGCTTCTCGAACAGGACCATCTCCACCTTGTCGAACTGGTGGACGCGGAGGACCCCCCGGGTGTCCTTGCCGGCGGCGCCGGCCTCGCGCCGGAAGCACGGCGTGTAGGCGGCGTAACGGATCGGCAGGTTGGCGGCCTCGAGGATCTCGTCGCGATGGAGGTTCGTGACCGGGACCTCGGCCGTCGGGACTAGGTAGAGGTCGTCGCGCGTGACGACGTACATCTGGTCTTCCTTGTCCGGGATCTGGCCGGTCCCTCGGGCGCTCGCCTGGTTGACGACGACCGGGGGCCAGACCTCGACGAAGCCGTTCTCACGGGTGTGGACGTCGAGGAAGAAGCTGATGAGGGCGCGCTGGAGCGCGCTGCCGGCGCCCTTGTAGACCGGGAAGCCGGAGCCTGTGATCTTCGCGCCGCGGGGCAGGTCGATGATGTCGAGGGCCTCGGCGACCTCCCAGTGGGGCCTGCGCTCCCAGGTGGCGCTCCCGGCCGGTGCGTCCGCGCCCACCTCACCCGTCAGCGGCTCGACCCGTGCGAGCTGGTCGCCCCAGGTCCGGATCGTGACGTTCGCCTCCTCGCCGCCGACCGGGATGTCCGGCTCGGCGGGGTTCGGGATCCGGAGCAGCAGGTCCTCGACCTCCGCTTCGGCCGTCGCGAGTTCGGCGTCGATGGCCGCCAGGCGCTCGCCGATCGCCGTCGAGCGCGCTCGGAGGGCCGCGACCTCGGGACCGTCCGGCCGGGCCCCGCTCTTGATCGCCTCGCCGACGGCCTTGCTCGCGATGTTCCGCTCGGACCGGAGGCTGTCGCCCTCGCCCTGGAGGGCGCGGCGGCGGGCATCGGCGGCGAGCGCCGCATCGACGACCGCGGGGTCCTCGCCCTTGTCGACCGCGCCCTTCCGGATGACCTCCGGCTCCTCGCGGAGCCGTTGCAGCCCGACGCTCATCGAAGCACCCTCATGCCGGAAGTGTGCCGCCGGCGGCCGCGGCGCGCAGCCGATCGCGGACGAGCGTCCGGTCGAGGCTGGCCAGGAACCAGCCGGCGCGCGGCCCGTTGGGCCGGCCGAGGAACGCCAGGTACAGCGCCTTGAACGCCTGGCCGGCCCCGAGCCCGCCCGCGGCCGCCGTCGCGAAGATCGCGGCCTGCCACTCGTCGCCGGTTCGCGGCGCATCGGGTCGGTCGCCGGCGTCCTCGGCGAGGGTGCCGAGGAAGGCCCGCTGCGCGGCATCGAGCTCGGTCGCCTCGGCGGGGAGCGAGTCCTGGACGCGCATCCGGGCCCGCTCCGACGCGTACTCGTCCAGCCAGACCCGGGCCGCGACGAGGCGCTCGGCGAGGATCGCCGCCTCGTGGTCCGTGAGGGCGCTCCCCTTCTCCGCGGCCACCAGGGCCGGGACGTCCGCACCCGGCACCTGGAGCAGGAACGCGAGGTGCGCGAAGCTGGGCCGGAACGCCGCGGCCTCGACCTCGACGTTCGCCTCGGCGTCGCGCAGGGCGTACCGGAACACCGACGCGAAGCCGGGAGGCAGGTCCCCCTTGACGTCGCGGCCCGCGGTCGCGGCGGCGAGCCGGTCGAACTCGTCGAACTGACGCGGGATCTGGTCGGTGCCCTCGGGATCGAAGTCGAGGGCCGTCTGGGGCCGGGTCCGGATCATCAGCGTCCGGAGGGGCTCGGGCGGCAGGACCTCGACGATCCGATGAGCGGCGCTCCCGCGCCCCTTCGAGGTGGACATCTTCTTGCCGCCGACGTTGAGGAACTCGTACGGGACGTTGCGCGGCGGCTCGCGCTCGAAGACCTCGCGCGCGACGGCGTCGGATCGATCCCGCGACCCGCCGGCGGTGGCCAGGTCCTTGCCGCACGGTTCGATCGTCACCCCGAACAGGCTCCACTGCGCCGCCCACTCGAGATTCCAGGGCAGCTTCGCCCGGCCGCCGAAGGGGCTGACCCAGCCGCTGTGACCGCACCCGCGGGCCCAGGTGACGAGGCGCTCGCGGCACTCGTAGTACACCCGCTCGCCGTCCCACTGCGTGACGATCGTCGTGCCCACCTTGCCGCACGACTCGCAGATCACGAGGACCGGGTGCCAGGTGTCGGGATGCTGGACGTTGGAGACCCGACGGTAGACGTCGCGGACGACGTGGGCGCGGTCGGGCGCGGTCCGCAGGAACGGATCCATCGCCCCGGTCGGGTAGATGTCGCTCATCCAGTAGTAGCGGTCGGGCCGGACGCCGAGGTCGGCGAACAGGTCGATGAAGATCCCGGCGTGGTGGTGGGCATAGCTCGCGTGCCCGTCGCCGGCCTGGTCCGGGATGTGGGCCAGCGGCACGCCCATGTACCGGTCGATCGCGTCGGGGGTCAGGAGCGCCTGGGCGTCCATCGCGTCGCGGTCGTCGACGCCGTACAGGAGCGTGGTCTCGTGGCCGGCCGCCCGCAGGGCCCTGGTGAGGACGTCGAGGATGATCGGGCCGCGCAGGCTCCCGACGTGGACGGTGCCCGACGGGGTCTTGCTGTCGTTGACGATCTGCGGTCCGCTGACCGATGCCGCGAGTTCGTCGGCCCAGTCCATGGGCGCCCGCCCTAGCTGATCTTGACGATCTTGTACGTGAAGTCGCCCGCCGGAACGCGGACGAGCACCTTTTCACCCTTGCGCTTGCCGAGCAGTGCGCGCCCGACCGGCGATTCATTCGAGATCCGGCCTTCGGTCGGCTTCGCCTCGGCCGAGCCGACGATCGTGAACGTCTCAGAGCCGTCGTGGCTCTCGAGGGCCACGGTTGAGCCGATCTGGACGTGATCGGTGGAGGTGTTGTCCTCGATGATCGTGGCGTTCTTGATCAGCGCCTCAAGCGTCTGGATGCGGCCTTCGACAAAGGCCTGCTCGTTCTTGGCGTCCTCGTACTCGGCGTTCTCCGAGAGGTCGCCGTGCTCCTTGGCATCGTGGATCCGCCCCGCGACCTCGGCCCGGCGGACGTTGGTCATCTCCTCGAGCTCACGCCGCAGCGCCTCGAGGCCTTCACGAGAGAGATAACTGGGCTTGTTGTTCACGCCGTGGCTCTCCGGGACTCTGGGTCTGCCGAGGGAGGGCCCGCCGATCGGGCTCCGAAGGGCGGTGCAGACCCACATGAATGAAAGAACTCCAGGCGTCGCGACGTCTCGCGCACCTGAAGTTCGGACCGGCGGGAATGGTAGGTCGCACGGCCGGGAGTGTCAAAGATCGATGGGACGCCGGGGCCTGCCCCGAGGCACTCCCCTACTCGGCCGGGCGGAGCAACCGCCTGCGGATCCGCTGCAATGAGCCGCGATCGGAGAACGCGACAAAGAGCGTGTCGTCCCCGGCGATCGAGCCGGCGACCTCGGGCCAGCGCGCTCGATCCAGGGCGGCGGCAATTGCGTGCGCGGAGCCCGGCAGCGTGCGCAGGACGAGCAGCAGGCCCGACTCGTGCACCTCGATCGGGAGTTCGTGGAGGAGCTTGCGCAGCCGGTCCTCCCCGCTTGTCTCGGCCTCGATGAGTCGCGGCGGCAGCGCGTACGCCTGCGTCCCTCCCCGCGTGGTCTTGATCAGGCCCAGTTCGGCCACGTCTCGGCTGATCGTCGCCTGGGTGGTGCCAAAGCCGCGCTCGCGCAGCGCGACCGCCAGTTCCTGCTGCGTCCGGATGATGCGCTGCTCCAGCAGGTCGCGAATGGCACGCTGGCGAAGCTGCTTCATGACCTCCATCGGCCGCTACCGCAGCAGCCAGACGAACACCGCTGCGGCCAGCAGTACGCGGTAGACCACGAACGGCAGGGTGGAGTTGGCTCGCAGGAAGCGCAACAGCCCGTGGATCGCGAGCAGCCCCGACGCGAAGGCGCCGGCCATGCCGACCACCAGGGTCGGGAGATTCCCGTCGAGTGCGACGTCGCCGGAGAGCAACCGTCGGGCCTCGAAGAGCCCCGCACCGGCGATGATCGGGGCCGCCATCAGGAAGCTGAAGCGGGCCGCAGCCGCGCGGTCGAGCCCGAGGAAGAGCCCGGCCGCGATGGAGATCCCCGACCGGCTGATCCCGGGGATGAGCGCACCCGCCTGGGCGACGCCGATCGTGAAGGCGTCAACGACCGTCAGGTCGCCGATGGAGCGGTCGCGGCGGCCCCATCGCTCCGCGAGCCACAGCAGCCCGGCGCCCACGACCAGCATCAGCGCGACGAGGCCGACAGCGCGGACCTCGCGCTCGATGAAGTCATTGAAGAGCAGGCCGGCGAGGGCAGCCGGGGCGATCGTCACCGCCAGCAACATGGCCAGGCGGCGGTCCGGGTCGCCGGCCGTGGAGCGGTCGCGCAGCGACGCCAGGCCAGCCGGCACGAGGCGCAGCCAGTCGGCGCGGAAGTAGACGAGCAGTGCCAACAGCGTGCCGACGTGGAGCATGACCGCGAACGGCAGCGACGAGATGAACGGGTCGCGCCAGCCGAGCAGGGCCGGCACGAGGATCAGGTGCCCCGAGCTTGAGATCGGCAGGAACTCGGTGAGGCCCTGGGCGATCCCGAGGACGAGGGCGGCGAGGATGGGATCCATCGTTCGTCACGAGATGCCGCGAGCGGCTGCGGCGGCCCGATGACCGGACCGCTCGCAGCCGCCGCGACGACCTAGCGGATGAAGAGCGGGGCGAGGACCAGCGTGATCGTCGCCAGCAGCTTGACGAGGACGTGGAGCGACGGACCGGCGGTGTCCTTGTAGGGGTCACCCACGGTGTCGCCGACGACGGCCGCGGCATGGGCATCGGTCTTCTTGCCGATGACGTTGCCCTTCTCGTCCTTGAGGTTGCCCGACTCGATGTACTTCTTGGCGTTGTCCCACGCACCGCCGCCGTTGTTGAGGACGGTGGCGAGCAGGACGCCGGCGATGGTACCGACCATCAGCAGCCCCGCCACCGCCTGGTAGCCGAGCAGCACGCCCACGATGATCGGGGTGGCCACGGCGACCAGGCCCGGCAGCACCATTTCGCGCAGCGCGGCGCGGGTGGTGATGTCGACGACCCGCGCGTAGTCCGGGCGCTGGGAGTAATCCATGATCCCGGGCATCTCGCGGAACTGGCGGCGGACCTCGACGATGATCGACTGGGCCGTCTTGCCGACCGCCCGGATGGCGAGCGAGCTGAAGAAGTACGCGAGCATGGCGCCGATCAGGGCGGCCACGAAGACGCCGACGTCGGCCAGGTTGACCGCGGTGAGCAGTTCGCCGCCGCGGTTTCGCTGGATCAGGTTGACCTTGTCGATGTAGGCGCTGAAGAGCAGGAACGCGGCGAGGCTGGCCGACGCGATCGCGTAGCCCTTGGTGAGCGCCTTGGTGGTGTTGCCCACCGCGTCGAGGCGGTCGGTGATCTCGCGCGCGCCGGCCTCGGAGCGGCTGAACTCGGCGACCCCGCCGGCGTTGTCGGTGATGGGGCCGAACGTGTCCATCGCCAGGATGTAGGCGGTGGTCATCAGCATGCCCATGGTCGCGACCGCGGTGCCGAAGATGCCGCCCACGTCATGGCCGTCCGCGTTGACGAGCCCGGCCTGCGAGCCGAGCCAGTGCGACGCGAGCAGGGCGACGCCGATCGAGATCGCCGTCACGAACGTGGTCTCGAAGCCGACCGCGGTGCCCGAGATGATGTTGGTGGCGGGGCCGGTCCGCGACGCCTCCGCGATCTCGCGGACGGGCCGGAAGCTGCCGGCCGTGTAGTACTGGGTGATGTAGACGAAGACCACGCTGGTCGCGAGGCCGACGATGCCGCACGCGAAGAACCAGAGCCAGGGGGCGATGCCGTTGGCGCCGGTCGCGGTGCCGGTGTTCATCATCACGTAGGTCGTGATGGCGAGCCCCACCACGGACAGCAGGGTGGTCACCCAGTAGCCGCGGTTGAGGATGTTCATCGGGTTCTCGGTTTCCTTGCCGCGGATGAAGAACATCGCGACGATGGTGGCGAGCAGGCCGAAGGCGCGGACGACGAGCGGGAAGAAGATCCAGGCCTCGGGGTTGGGCCAGCCGGCGGTGCTCGCGATCGTGAACGCCGCGACGCCGAGGATCATGGCGCCGATGTTCTCGGCGGCGGTGGACTCGAACAGGTCGGCGCCGCGGCCGGCGCAGTCACCGACGTTGTCGCCCACGAGGTCGGCGACGACGCCCGCGTTGCGCGGGTCGTCCTCGGGGATGCCCGCCTCGACCTTGCCGACGAGGTCGGAGCCGACATCCGCGGCCTTGGTGTAGATGCCGCCGCCCAACTGGGCGAACAGCGCCACGAAGCTCGCGCCGAAGCCGAAGCCGACGATGAGGAAGGGTGCCTCTGCGACGGTCACGTCGCCGATGAAGGTCTCGTAGGCGACGAAGATGCCCCACACGCCCAGGAGCGAGAGGGCGACGACCAGGAAGCCGGAGACCGCGCCACCGCGCATGGCAACCTGGACCGCCTCGACCAGGCTCCGGCGTGCGGCAGCCGCGGTGCGGACGTTCGAGCGGACGCTGATCGTCATGCCGATGATGCCCGAGGCCATCGAGCAGGCCGCACCGACGAGGAAGGCGATCGCGGTCATGATCCCGATCGGGCCGCCGGCGAGGTCCGGCACGTCGGCGACCTCGCGGGTCTCCACGATGGCGATGACGATGCCGATGATCGCGGCACCGACGAGGGCGAGCAGGCCGATCGTCGTGTACTGCCGCTTGACGAACGCGTCGGCGCCTTCGCGGATCGTGTCGGCGACGTCCTGCATCGCCTGGGGGCCCTTGTCGCGGGACAGGACGTCGCGCGCAAGGTAGAGCGCGAAGATCACGGCAGCGATGCCGGCCACCGGCACAATCCATTGGAGCAGATCGGCGTCCAAGGGTTCGCGATTCCTCCTCTCATGGCGGCCCCGCGAGGGTCGGGGAGCCGGCCCGCTCGGGCATGGGCGCGCGACCGGGGTGGTCGTCTCGGGGGATCAGGGCGGGGCTGGCCATTCCGGACATCACCGGAACCTTTCAGGCCGCGGCGGAGTGTATCAAATCCCGTGTGCCGCTCGTGACCTCGCATTCGGGCGGCGGGATATGCACGCCCAGGTCACCGAGCTGCTGATGGGGCGGGACGGTGTCGGCAACCGTCGCCACGGGGAGGGCTCGCGGCTGCGCTGGTCCGGCCAGCGGACCTGCCGCAGGTGGCCCGGTCGGCCGCCAGGGGTCGCGCCCCTATACTCCCGGACTTGTGAGTCAACGCCGGTTCGGGTGTCTGTTCGAGATCGTCGAGACGCTCGTCCTCACATTCGTCATCTTCCTCGTCATTCAGAACTTCGTGGTGCAGCCGTATCGAGTCCAACAGCAGTCCATGGAACACACGTTGGAACCCGATCAGTACGTCCTGGTGGATAAGCTCACGAAGAACTTCGACGACTACAAGCGGGGCGATATCGTCGTGTTCAACCCGCCCGGAGCGTGGGCGCAGGGCGACGGCACGCCGTTCATCAAGCGCGTCATCGCCGTTGCGGACGACACCGTCGAGATCCAGGACGGAGGCGTCTTTGTCAATGGTGTCCGCCTCGATGAGCCGTATGTCTATGAGGGCCAGGAAACGCTGGTCACCGGCTCGCAGGCCACGTGGCTCGTCCCCGACGACCAACTGTTCGTGATGGGCGATCACCGGAACAACTCGGCCGACTCGCGGGTGTTCGGCCCGATCGACAAGGGCCAGGTCTCGGGCCGTGCGTGGCTGCGGTACTGGCCCTTCAGCACGTTCGGGATCCTGCCGACGCCGACCCATCCGGAGCTCGCGTCGGCGGCGCCGTGACCGCGCTCCTGCTGGCAGCCGGACTCGGCGTCATCGCGGGAGGAGGCCTGGCCGTCGGAGCGCTCGGCCTGAGCAGAGCGCTCGGCGGACTCCTGGGGCTGCTCGTCCTTGCGCCCCTTCTGACCGATCCGCTGCCGAGCACGCTCTCGCTGGCGGTCCGCATCGTGGGGGCACTGCTCACGGTCGAACTCCTGTGGATCGCCCTTCGCCGCCGGCCCGGC
>VGPE01000100.1 GCA_016875645.1 Chloroflexota bacterium | reverse complement strand
GACCCCTGGCAGGCGGCCCAGCCGCAGCACCGCGGCGGCCATGCCCGCCCCGGTGTGGCCGGCCGTCACGACGGCATCGGCCTCGCCGCGCTTGACGAGATCCATCGCGACCAGGATCGAAGCGTCGCGCTTGTCGCGCAGTGCCTTCGCCGGGTGCTCGTCCATGGTGATGACCTGGCTTGCCGGAGCGAACGAGACGTTGGCGGGGACGCTCCGGCCGACGATATCGCGGACGCGCGCCTCGTCGCCGACGAGGATGACCCCGTCGCGGGGTTGGCGCCTGGCGTACAGCAGCGCGCCACGCACGACTTCGTCTGGGGCGTGGTCGCCGCCCATGGCGTCGACCGCGATGCGGACGCGGCGATCCTCGTCATGTTCGCGGACCGCACTCAGGTCCATGGCCGGCTCCCGCGACCGGCGTCAGCCGGCCGTTTCGTCGCTGGGCTTCTTGAGCTCGATTGCCAGCCGGCCCCCGTAGTAGCCGCAGTTGAGGCATGCGTGGTGCGACTGCTTCTGCTCGTGGCAGTGCGGACACTCCTCGAGGGACGGCAGGCGCAGCGCCTGGTGGGCGCGCCGATCGCCCTGCCGGGCATGCGACACGCGTCGCTTGGGAACTCCCATGGTGTGTGCTGGCTCCTTCAGGCGTGAGATCAGGCCGGCGCCGGTGCGATCGCCGCATGGTGACGCGTGCGCGGCCGGCGGATCGGGCGGTCGCGGTCGGCCGACGCGGGAGTGTACCCCAGGTCAGGCTCGGCCGGGCTCGTCCTCTTCCCGGCGGAACGCGCGCAGCGCCTCCAGGCGCGGGTCGATGGGCTCCTCGCCGTGCGAATGGCCCCCGTCGCGCCGCTGACCGCATTCCGGGCACAGTCCGGGGCACGCCTGGTCGCAGACCGGGGCGATCGGTTCCGCGAGCTGGATCGCCTCGCGGACGGGCACCTCCAGTTCCACCTCGTGGTGATCGCTGAGCCGCATGACGTCGGGCTCGGCGCTCGTGTCGACCGGCTGCCCGGTGGCGATATCGATGCTGGGCAGCGCCTCCTCGGCGATCTTCAGTTCGAGCGGCACCTCGATCTCGCGCAGGCAGCGACTGCACTCGGCGTCGAGTGACGTGGTCAGGTTCGCCCGGACGAACAGGCCGCGGTTGGTCCGCATCAACTCGACGCGGCCCTCGATGGGGTCCGCGAGGCGCAGGCCCTCGCCCGGGTCGATCGTGACGCCCGCGACGAGATGGGCACGAGTGGATCCGGGCGGCTCCTGGAGCAGCCTGGCCGCGGGATAGGTCAGTGGGGCGCCCGGAGCAGAACGGCTCACGCGCCCGTCACGATCGCCCGCGACCCGGGGTCGCGCCCGCCTCCTCGGCTTCGAGGGCGGCATCCGCATCCTCGTCCCCTTCCGACGAGCGCAGCGCAGCGCGCCGTTCGTCCAGCAACTGGAAGCCCTTCTTGATGCTCTGGAGCGTCCGGACGACTTCGCCCTCGAGCCCGATGAGCACGCTCGCGGCGTACTCGTCCGCGCCGCGCCGCACCTCGGCGCCCTCACCCAGGGCGGTCTCGACGATCCGCCGGCTCTCCTCCTGGGCGGCCAGCAGGAGCCCGCGCTCCTCGATGAGGAAGGCGGCCTGCTCCTGCGCCCGGGCGATGACGTGCTCGGCCTCCTCCTGGGCCAGATCGATGATCCGTTCCCCTTCGGAGTTGATCCGCTTGGCGGCCCGCACCTCCTCGGGCACCGCGACACGCAACTGGTCGATCAGGTCCAGGGCCGCCACCTGGTCCAGCACCACGTTGTTGGTCAGGGGCAGCTTCTTGCCGTTGGCGATGAGGGACTCGAGCCGCTCGACGAGGAAGATGATGTCGATGGGACGGGCCCTCCTCGGCGCTGTGCGGGCGCGGTGGGCGCCCTGCCCGATTATCGCACTCGCCCCGCGCGGAGCGTCCGGGCATTCGGCTCAGCGCGGGTCCATGGCTCCTGTCGCGAACGCGGCGCGCAGGGCGGCCGCCGCGACCGGTGGCACGAGGCCACTCACATCGCCCCCGAACTGGGCGATCTCACGTGCCAGGCTCGAACTGATGAAGCCGGACTCGAGCGACGTCATGAAGAACACCGAATCGATCTCGGGGGCCAGGCGGCGGTTGTTGTGCGCGAGCAGCATCTCGGTCTCGAAGTCCGATACGGCTCGCAGCCCACGGACGATGAACCGGGCGGCACGAGCGCGGCAGAACTCCACGGTCAGTCCCTTGAAGCCCTCGACCTCGACCCGGTCCGCGATGGCGGGCGCCTCCACTCGAAGTGCCTGGCGGATCAGGTCGATCCGCTGGGCGGCGGGCAGCAGCGGCGCCTTGCGCGGGTTTTCCAATACGGCCACGACGAGGTGCTCGAACACGTCCGCGGCCCGCCGCACCACGTCGAGGTGGCCGTAGGTGATGGGGTCGAACGAGCCGGGGTAGACCGCAACCCTCACGACTCTCCCCCTCCCCGATGGCGATCGACGGCTTCGGGCGGCGATCCGGACGTTGACTCCGGCTCGGCGCGAAAGAACGTCAGCGCAGTCTCGCCGAAGCGGCGCGAGCGCTCCGATCGTAGCAGTCCGATCCGCTCTGGCAGCGCCGGACGCCAGAAGTGCTTCGCCACAACACGCGCCTCGGGAGCGAGTGCTCCGGGGCGCCCGAGCGCGGCAAGCGCCGCCAGCAGGGCAGATGTGTCGGCGTAGGGCGGATCCACGATCACCAGGTTGAAGCCCGCAGCCGCGGCCGCTTGACCGCGTGCGTAGGCGACGGCATCGCCGGCGCGGACGTCCGCCCGGTCGGCCAGGCCGGCTCGCACGAGGTTGGCCCGGATCGCCCGGATCGCCGCCGCGTCGTCATCCACGAAGACGGCGTGCTGCGCCCCGCGCGACAGGGCCTCGATCCCGGCGGCGCCGCCCCCCGCGAACAGGTCGAGGACCGTCGCACCGGGCAGGTCGGGCTCCAGGATGGCGAACAGGGTCTGCTTGACCCGGTCCGCGAGCGGCCGGGTCCCGGCACCCGCAGCGAGCAGTCGCCGACCCGCCGCAGTGCCGCCGATGACCCGGCCACCGTCGGGCATCTAGGCAGCGCCCGCCGGCTCGGCCTCGCGCAGGCGCCGGAGCCAGCCGCGCTCGAGCTCGGCGATCAACGCGCGCGGGACCGCGGGCCCGAACGACCCATCGGACTCCAGCATCGCCTCGGCATGGCGCCGCGCGGCCACCGCGAGGGCCTGATCCTCGCGTCGTGCGAGCGAGGCAACCCGCAGGCTGGGCAGCCCGCTCTGGGTGAGTCCCAGCACGTCGCCCTCGCGGCGCAGCTCCAGGTCCTTCTCGGCAAGGACGAACCCGTCGCGCGTGGTCCGCACGGCCTCGAGCCTGGCGCGCGCCACCGCGTCGTCGGAATCGGAGACGAGCACGCAGAACGAGGCGTCCGTCCCGCGCCCGACCCGGCCGCGGAGCTGGTGGAGCTGGGCGAGCCCGAATCGGTCCGCGTCCTCAATGATCATCATCGTCGCCTCGGGCACGTCGACACCCACCTCGATCACCGTGGTCCCGACCAGGACGTCGAGTTCCCCCTCCCGGAAGCGTCCCATTTCGCGATCGCGGTCGGCGGCTCGCAGTTGCCCATGCACCACGCCGACCCGGAGGGGCGCGAGCAGAGTCGCGAGGCGCTCGGACTCGGCCTGGGCCGACGCGGCGCCCGTCTCGTCGTCACCTTCCTCCACGAGGGGGACCACCACGAACGTCCGATGCCCGGCGGCCGCCTCCTCGCGCACCTTCGCCCATGTGCCGGCCATCTCGTCGCGGCCGCGGATTCCCGTCCGGACGGGTACCCGGCCCGACGGCGGCGTCCGCAGATCGGACACCTCGAGGTCCGCGTACAGGACCTGGCCCAGTGTGCGCGGGATCGGCGTGGCAGTCATCAGCAGCACGTGCGGCACACCGCCGTGACCCTTCGATTCGAGGGCAGCCCGTTGGGCGACTCCGAAACGGTGCTGCTCGTCCACGACGACGAGGCCCAGCCGAGCGAAGCCGACCCGCTCCTCGAGAAGCGCATGGGTCCCGATCACCACCGCTGCCTGGCCCGTCGCGATCGCCTCACGCGCCGCCTGCGTGCCCGGACCGCTGAGCGACCCCGTCAGCAGCGTCACCGGCACGCCCAGCGGCGCCAGCAGGTCGCCGATGGTGACGGAGTGCTGCCGCGCCAGCAGGTCGGTGGGTGCCAGCAGCGCCGCCTGCCAGCCGATCCCGGCGACACCCGCCATTGCGTAGGCCGCCACGGCGGTCTTGCCGGACCCGACATCACCCTGCAGCAGCCGCAGCATGGGCACCCCAGCGGCGAGGTCGCGCCGGACGTCGTCGATCGCCGAGGACTGGTCAACGGTCAGCTCGATCTCCCGGCCGGCGCGGGCGCCGAGCCCCGCCACCAGGGCCGCGCGGATCGCACGATCGGCGAGTTCGTCGATCGCGAGCGGTGGCGCGCTGGACCGCGTGCGCTCGCGCCGCCGGGCGACCATGCCCAGCTGCAACGCGAGGAGCTCATCGAACGCGAGGCGGCGGAGCGCGGCGTCGCGCTGCTCGAACGTCGCCGGGTAATGGGCGGCCTCGATCGCGTCGGCGATGGCCGGCAGTCCCTCGGCCTCGCGCAGGTCCGGCGCCAGATATTCGGGCTGCTCGCCGGCCAGCCGATCGAGGACCTCCCGGATCGCGGTCCGCAGGCGCGCGGCCGTCAGCCCGGCCGTGAGTCGGTACACGGGCACGATGCGGCCAGCGTGGAGCAGGGCCGTCCCGTCGTCGAGCTGGAACTCGGGATTGTCGAACGTGACCGACCAGCCGCGGTGCCGGACGCGGCCGCTCAGGACCACGCGTTGCCCGGGGTGCAGCCGGCGCTCGATGTAACGGCGGCCGAACCAGACGGCCTGCGCCGAGCCCGTCTCGTCGGCGAGGTCCGCGATCGTTCGCTGCACCCGGCGGCGGAACGTCGGCTCCACGCGCACGTCGCGAACCTCGAGTCTCGCGCTCACCACCTCGCCGTCTTCGAGGTCGTGCAGCTCGCCCAGGCGGTGCAGCTCGCGCAGGTCGTCGTAGCGGCGAGGCAGGTGGAACAGGAGGTCACGGACCGTGGACCAGCCCAGGCGGCGCCCGACGCGTCGCAGCTGCGCAGCCGCCGATAGCCCGCTCTGCTCGAGAGGCCGGTCGAGCAGCTCGGCTCCCGTCACCGGTGAAGCGACGATCGCCGGCTTCCGCGGCGGCATCGCTATTCGGCGCTGATCAGGTAGCGGTAGTGCGGCTGACCGCCGCGCACCACCTCGACCTCGAGCTCGGCGTGGCGCGCCGCGATGGCGCCGGCCAGCGCCTCGGTCTCGGCGAGATCCGCGTCCGCCCCGTAGTAGATCGTCACCAGCTCGAAGCCCGGTCGCAGCGATTCGATCGCCGCCATCACCGCCGCGTGTGCGTCGGGTGCGGCCGCGACGAGGCCTTCGTCGGGATCGAGCGCGATCGTCTCGCCCTTGCGCACTCGCCGGCCGCCGATCTTCGCGTCGCGTACCGCCTCGGTGACCTGGATCGACTGGATCGCGAGGGCGGCACGGGTCATCTCCTGGGCGTTGGTCGCGGCGTCTGCGACCGGGTCCAGGGCAACCAGCGCGGCGACGCCCTCAGCGGCGTTCCGCGTCGGAACCACGTGCACCGCGCGATCGGCAAGCGCCGCGACCTGGCGCGCCGCGAGCACCACGTTGGGGTTATTCGGGAGCAGCAGCAGGGCGTCGGCGCTGGACCCGACGACCGCGGCAAGGAGCTCGCCGGTACTGGGATTGGCCGACTGGCCGCCCCGGACAACCGAGGTCGAGCCGAACGATTCGAAGACCTTGGCAAGGCCGTCGCCGGCCGCCACCGCGATGATCTCGAGGGCGGGCCGCATGCCGTTGCGCGGGGTGGCCTGACCGGCGCCGGATGGTTGCCGGATCTGCGGGGGCGGCCATGCCGCTGGCGAACTCCCGCTGGGCTGCCCTCCGCCTGTGAATTCCAGCGCGCGGCGCTCGAGGATGTCGCGCGCCTGGTCGTCCATGTTCTCGACGACGATGCGGCTGAGCACGCCCAGCGTCAGCCCGTAGGACAGGATCTCGTCGGGTTTCTCGCTGTGAACGTGGATCTTCGCCGCCTTGCGGTCGCCCGCGACCAGCACGGATTCGCCCATCGCTTCGAGCCGGACCCGGATCGCGTCGACGTCGAGCAACTCGCCCTCGCGGGCCTGGACGAGGAACATCGTCTCGTAGCCGAACCCCTCGTCCGCGTGCGCGACGAGCACCGATGGGCGCGGCGCCGGGAGGACCGCCTCGGCGACGGTGGCACCCTGCACGAGTGCCTGCGTGACGCCCTGCAGGAGTCGATAGACCCCCTGCCCGCCGGCGTCGACGACACCGGCCTCGCGCAGGATCGGCAGGAGGGACGGCGTCTGGGCCACGGCACGTTCGGCGCCCAGCGCCGCCGCCGCCAGCACGACGTCCATGTCGTTGGATCGCTCCGCGGCTGCGACGGCGTCGTTCGCCACGGCCCTCGCGACGGTGAGCATCGTGCCCTCGACGGGCGTGGCGACCGCTTCGTAGGCGCGGTCGGCGCCGAGCCGGAACGCGTTCGCGAGGTCGAGGGCGTTGAACCTGCGACGTCCGGCGAGCCCCTCGGCGATCCCGCGGAAGATCTGGGAGGTGATGACGCCGGAATTCCCGCGGGCGCCCATCAGGGCCCCGAATGAGATCGCGGCAGCGACGCGATCCGCGGCCGGGTCGGCCGCGCGCCGGCCCTCCTCGTGCGCAGCCCGCACGGTGGCCAGCATGTTCGAGCCCGTGTCTCCGTCCGGCACCGGGAAGACGTTGAGCGCGTTGAGCTCGTCGACGTGCCGTTGGATGTTGTCGACGGCGGCCCCCATCGCCACCAGCAGGGCCGGCCCGTCGCAGAAGCGACGCGTCATCCGCCCGCTCCCTCGGCACCGCTCGCCGCGTCCTGCACGACCGGCGCCGCTTCGGCAGCAGGTCGGGGTGCCGTGGCCTCGGCCGGCCCGGCGCTCGAAACGCGCAGGCCGTTGACGTGGATCACCAGGCGCGCGACCTCGCGGCCGGTCGCGTGGTGGATCGCATAGCGAACCGCGGAGTCAACCTGGCGCGCCACCTCGGCAATCGGCAGGCCGTGCCCGACCGCGATCGAAAGATCGATGGCAATGCCGTGGTCAAGGGTCAGCGCGATCCCTCGGCCCGGAACGCCGAGGCGTGCGAGAACGCGCCGCATGACGCTCCGATCGACGAGCCCGGTCACGCCGTAGCAGCCCAGGACGGCCGCGCGGACCAGGTCCAGCATGGCACGCGGGGCGATGAACGACCGGCCGGGAACGGACGGTACGGGCACGGACTCCTCGGGGCGTGGGGCAATGGCGCTGCCGGCGGCCGGACTCCCGCTCGGGTGGAGTGCCGGGGCGGGCACCCGGGTCCTTGCGCGATGGCCTGCTATGATAGTCGCCCGCTCCGCGCAGCCACGCCTGCGCCGAGTCACGACCACCCTGAGATCGAGGACACCCGATGGCCCGCGCCTGCGCGATCTGCGGCAAGGTCTCGATGGGCGGCTTCAACCCGCAGTCGTCGGGCATGAACCGCGTTCGAGCGCACCGCCGCTATCAGCCCAACCTCCAGCAGCTCCCGCTCACGCGTGACGGTGTGACGAAGAAGGAGCTGGTCTGCACGCGCTGCCGCCGAACGGCGAGCAAGTCCGCCCAGTAGCACCAGACCGGCGGCCTCAGCCCGAGGCCTCGGTGGTCAGCCAGATCGTGAACGGGCCGCGGTTGACCAGTTCCACGTCCATCTCCGCGCCGAAGACGCCGCGTGCCACGCGGACGCCCAGCGCCGCGAGGTCGTCGCAGAACCGCACGTAGAGTGCGTCCGCCAGTGCGGGTGGCGCCGCCCCCGTGAAGCCCGGCCGCCGGCCGCGCGTCGTGTCGGCGAACAGCGTGAACTGGCTGACGGCCAGTGCTTCCCCGCCGACGTCGAGCAGCGAGCGATTCGTCCTGCCTGCGTCGTCTTCGAAGATCCGCAGTTCGGCCGTTCGCCGCGCCAGCGTCGCTGCCGCGGCTCCGTCGTCCCGGGGCCCGACGCCGAGCAGGATCAACAACCCGTTCCCGATCGCCCCCACGGCGACACCGTCAACGCGGACCTCCGCGCGCGAGACGCGCTGCAGCAGGGCGCGCACGACGGCTCAGCGGCCCCCTGACGGGCGCCGGTCGGCCGCGACAACCGCCGCGCCCTCGGGGTGCTCGCGCAGGTAGATCTCACGCCACGCCTCGGCCTCGGCCAGCCGGACGTCGCGCTCGCCCGCGTGGCGCTCCTCGACGAGGATCTGGGCCGACGCAGGAACGAGCAGCTCGTAGTTGCGCAGACCGTCGGGATTCATCTGGCCATCGCCTCGCAGCATGATGACCGGCACGCCACCGGCCTCGATCTCGGCCATGAACGCTTTCGCGATCGGCTTGGGCAGGCTCGTGAACCGCACCCAGTTGTCGCGCGGGATGGGCGGTACGCCGTTGTTGAGGTTGTACTGGTAGCCCTCGTCGGCGAGCGCCTTGACGAGGCGGATCTCGCGCCCCTGGTCGTGGCCCTTGACCCAGAGGGCAGAGCCGACCACGAGGACGTCGACACCGAGCCCGCCGACGTACTCCGCAGTCTCGCGGTTGACGCCGCCGTCGACGTGAACCTCGCCGTCGACCGGACGATGTCGCAGCAGCTGCCGCGCGGGCAGGATCTTCTTCGCGGGCTCGCGCATGAAGGCCTGGCCCCCGAAACCGGGCTCGACCGTCATCACCAACACGATGTCGAGCAGTGACTGGTATGGCTCGAGCGCCGAGAGCGGCGTCGCCGGCCGCAGCGCGAGCCCGGCCGCCCGGCCGCGCGCCCGGATCGCGCGGAGCGTCGGCTCGATGGGCTCCTCGATCTCCACGTGGATCGTGATCGAGTCGCAGCCGGCGTCGATGTACTCCTCGATGTAGCGACCCGGATCCGAGATCATGAGGTGCGCGTCGAAGGGGGCCTCGGTCCGCGGCCGCAGCGCCTTGATCGTCTTCGCTCCGAAGGTCAGGTTCGGGACGAAGTGGCCGTCCATGACATCGAGGTGGATCCGGTCCGCGCCGTTGCGGACCGCACGCCGAACGTCGTAGGCAAGGTTGCCCAGGTCGGCGTCGAGGATGCTGGCGGCGAGTCGCGCGCGGCCGGTGCCCATGTCAGGCCTCGGTGCCCGGCGGGGCGGGTTCGTTCCCGCGCTCGCCGCGCAGAGCCTGCGCGCTCTCCGCGACGAGCCG
>VGPE01000099.1 GCA_016875645.1 Chloroflexota bacterium | reverse complement strand
CCGGCGCGCGTTCGACGGCTTCGACGTGCAGCGGGTGGCCGTCTATGGTCCGTCAGACGCGGAGCGCCTCCTCGGCGATGCGGGGATCGTGCGCAACCGCGCGAAGATCGCCGCGACCATCGGCAATGCGCGCGCGTGGCTCGACCTGCGCGAGGCAGGCACCGATCCCGTCGCCCACCTGTGGTCGTTCGTCGGCGGTGCCCCGAAGGTGAACCGCTACGAGCGGATGGCAGACCTGCCGGCCGAGACCGCTGAGTCGGCGGCGATGAGCCGGGACCTGCTCCGGCGCGGGTTCCGGTTCGTCGGCCCCACGATCTGCTACGCGTTCATGCAGGCAACGGGCATGGTGAACGACCACACGCTCGACTGCTTCCGGCGGGCCGGCTGACCGACCGCGCCGCGACCGGCGTCAGAGATCGCGGTCGAGCGGAATCCCCTTCAGCGCTGGCTCCGGCCGGTCCAGCGACGAGCGCCCGAGCACCTCGGTTAGCACGCCGTCGTCCATGCGCACGGTCTCGCTCTCACCCGGGAACGTGCCTGCCGCGACATCTGCCGCATAGCGCGAGGCGGCGGCAAGGATCGTGCCCCGCAGGTCGGCGTAGGGGCGGGCATGGCGCGGATGCCACGCCTCCATCCCCAGCAGGTCGGTCACCACCTGGACCTGCCCCGAGCAACCCGCGCCGGCCCCGATGCCGATCGTCGGGATCCGCAGCCGCTCGGTGATCGCGGCCGCCAGCTGCGCCGGCACGAGCTCGAGCACGATCGCGAAGGCGCCGGCTTCCTGGACCGCGAGCGCGTCGCCCAGGAGCGCCCGCGCCGTGTCACGCGTCTTGCCCTGGACGCGCACCCTGCCGATCGCGTTGATGGCCTGGGGCGTGAGACCGATGTGGCCCATGACCGGGATGCCCGCGCGGACGATCGTCTCGATGGTTCGGGCCGAGCGGACGCCGCCCTCGAGCTTGACCGCCTGGGCGCCGCCCTCGGCGAGGAGCCGGCCCGCGTTCTCGAGCGCCGTATCGACCGTCGCGTAGCTCATGAACGGCATGTCGGCGATCACCAGGGCTCGTTTCGCGCCCCGTGCCACGGCTTTGACGTGGTGGAGCATGTCCGCCATCGAGACCGGGATCTCGTTCTCGTAGCCGAGCATCACCCGGCCAACGGAATCGCCGACCAGCAGCAGCGGGATACCGGCCTCGTCGAGCAGGCGCGCGGTCGGCATGTCGTAGGCGGTGAGCATCGGGATCCGCTCGCCGTCGGTGTGCAGTTTCGCGATATCCACCACGGTCAGGCGGCGGACGGTCTCGGACTGGGCGCTCATCGGGTGGGCTCGCGGAGATCGGCAGGCTCGGTCGTCATGAGCGCAGTCTGCCGTGCCGCGTCGCGCTCGTCCAACAGGGCCGCCACGCGATCGAGGAGTCGGTCGGCGACGGCGCGCTTGGACAGCAGCGGCCACGGCTCGGGCTCGGCGTCGGGTGCGAACAGCGTCACGCGGTTGGTATCGGTGCCGAAGCCCGAGCCCGCTTCGGCCACGTCATTGCCGACCAGGAGGTCGAGGCCCTTCGCGTGCAACTTGCCGGCGGCGCGCGCGAGCGAGCCGGTCTCGGCCGCGAACCCGACCAGAACCGGGCGCGGCTCGAGGGGCCGCCGGGTGGCCGCCCCTTCGCTGTCGAGCCCGCGCGACACGCGGCCGACCTCGGCCAGCAGGTCCGGCGTGGGCTCCAGTTCGAGCGTCAGCGAGCCGCCGCGCGTCAGCTTCGACTCGGCCGGGCGGGTCGGCCGGAAGTCGGCAACGGCCGCCGCCATGACCAGTGCGTCAAAGCCGGCCATGCCGCTCGGGCCCGAGAGCGTGGCGAGAAGCGCGGCGCGCATCTGGGCCGTGGACTCGCCGCGGATCACGCGCGCGTAGGCCGGCAGCGGTACGGAGGTCAGGCCCGCGATCAACGTCACGCGGGCACCCCGGGCGAAGGCGGCCTCGGCGATCGCAACGCCCATCCGCCCCGTCGAGCGATTGCCGATGTAGCGCACGGGATCGATCGGCTCGGCGGTGCCGCCAGCCGTCACGACGATGTGCCGGCCCTCCAGGTCCGCCGGGCGCGGCGTCTCCACGACCGGCGGCCGGCTCCCGGGGTCGGGCGCGCGGATGGGCCGGTTGCCGATGGCCGCGACGACGGCGTCCACGATCATGCCGAGATCGGCCAGCCGCCCCACGCCCGACTGCCCCGAGGCCAGCGAACCGGCCTCGGGCTCCACGATCGTGTACCCGAAGCCGTCTCGAAGTCGCGACACGTTTGCGCGGGTGGCCGGGTGCGCGTACATCTCGCCGTCCATCGCGGGCGCGACCACGACGGGCGCGGACGTCGCAAGGACCGCGGCGGTCACGGTGTCGCCTGCCAGCCCGTTCGCCATGGCCCCCAACCAGTGCGCGGTGGCCGGGGCCACCACGATCGCGTCGGCCGCATCTGCAAGCACGATGTGCCCGATCCGCCCGTCGGGCAGGAGCGCCAGCACATCCTGTTCGACGGGGTGCCGGCTGAGTGCCTCCAGCGCGAGCGGCGCCACGAAGCGGGCCGCCGATGGGGTGAGGCACACCTGGACGTCGGCGCCCTCTGCCTGGAGGCGACGGACCAGGTCGGGGGACTTGTACGCGGCGATCGAGCCGGTCACGCCCAGGCCGATGAGCCGACCTGCGAGCCGCCCGGCGCCGGCGTCACCGCGCATCACACCGCCAGCCCGGCCGGCGCCTCGCCGCTGACCTCGGCGTGGAACAGCGCGAGACCCCTGAGTGTGAGCAGTGGGTCGACCACGTCCACCTCGACGCCATGCGCCCATTCCGATGCCGCGAAGCCGCCCGTGAGGATCGTCCGGATCTCATCGGGCGGCACGCCCTCGACCGCCGCAAGCTCGCTCCGGACCCTGCCGATGAGCCCGGTCACGAGGTCCCGCCAGCCGAAGACGGCACCCACGCGAAGCGCGTCGACGGTGTCACGCCCGATGGCCCGTGGAGGCTCCGCCAGGGGGACCTGCGGCAAGGCTGCCGTCCCCTCGGCGAGGGCCCGCAGCCCGAGTTCCGGACCCGCGGCAATCGCCCCGCCGAGGAACGCTCCGTCGCGCGCGACGGCGTCGACCGTGATGGCGGTCCCGACGTCGGCGATCACCGCGGGCGCGCCGTACAGCCGGGTGGCCGCCAGGGCATTCACCAACCGGTCGGCGCCCACGTCGGACGGCCGATCCAGTCGCACGGGCAGCGGCAGGTGGCCGGCCGTCGCCAGGCGCAGTGGGATCAGCCTCGCGTCGGCCATGCGCCCGAGCGCGGCGGTCAGGACCGGTACGACCGAAGCACAGGCGATCGCACTGACCTCCTCGATTCGATGCCCGTCGAGCCGCAGCAGACCGTCGAGAAGCAGTTCGAGCTGGTCGGCCGTGGAACGGCGGTCAGTCGCGGCACGGCGAACGCCGCCCAGCGTCCCGTCGAGAACCGCGCAGGCCGAGAGGTTGGAGTTGCCGATGTCCACCACGAGCAGCACGGGCCGATCATACGGCGGGCAGAATCCGACTCCACGACGCCGTCGATCCGGCGTAGCATCGATTTCGTCGTCGGCCGCCCCGCCGCAGCAGGAGCGCGCGTGTCGCTGGATCCGCCCGCCAAGTTCTTCGTCAACCGCGGGATCGTGTCCAGCCGCACGGACATGTACAACCTGCTGCGGCCGCTGCTCAAGCAGACGGTCGCGTATCGCTATCACCGTGGCCGGGACCTGATCGCCAACGGCGCGGGCTGGGTCGAGCGGATCGTGGTCGACAGTCCCACCACCTCGAGTTACTTCACGCCCCTCGCCATCTGCGTCAACATCGACTCGTTCGAACACCTCGAGTTCGAGACCCGACCGGACCAGCTGCTGGCGTACCGCCTGGTGCAGGGCGACGAGTCGGTGGTGCTGGAGTTCGCGCGCGTTACGCTTGCGTCCGACGTGAACGAGGAACCGCGCCAGCTCGAGTTCGACACCAGCGGTTTCGTCCAGATGGAGCTGCTAGGATCGGAGGGCCGCGAGGAGGAATAGCAAGGAGAAGGAATAGCAAGCTTTTCGGACCGCATTCGCCGCCCAACGCCGTCGTCAGCGCGCCTTGAGGGAGGGGCATCGCGTGGACTCGATCGCGACGTATTTCCGGTTCGCCGAACGCCGGACCGATCTTGGGACCGAGATCCGGGCGGGCCTGACCACGTTCATGGTCATGGCCTACATCATCTTCGTGAACCCATCGATCCTCTCGAACGCCGGGATCGATCCGGCTGCCGCCGCAGCCGCGACCGCGCTGGTGGCCGGGATCATGACCATCGCGATGGGCGTCTTCGCGAACTACCCCATCGCCCTCGCGGCCGGCCTGGGGCTCAACGCGATCGTTGCGTTCACGCTGGTGCTGGGCCTGGGCCTGACGCCGGCGGGCGCCATGGGCGTGATCGTGATCGAGGGCATCGTGATCACGGTCCTCGTCCTCGTCGGCTTCCGCGAGGCGATCATGAACGCGGTGCCGCTCGCGCTCAAGCGCGCAATCGGCGTGGGCATCGGCCTGTTCATCCTCACGATCGGCTTCGTCAACGGCGGCATCGTCGTCCAGGGCGACGGGACGCCGATCACGATCGCCTTCCCGAACAGCCCCGGTGCCTTCGTCTTCCTCATCGGCCTGTTGCTCACGATTGCGCTGTACGTGCTCAAGGTGCGGGCCGCGCTTATCATCAGCATCCTTGCCACGACGCTGATCGCGTTCCTCGCCGGGGTCACGAGCATCCCGGCGAACCTGGTGCTGACGCCCAGCTTCTCGACGTTGGGCGCGTTCGACGTCACCGAGGTCTTCGCCAAGGTCGGGTTGATCACGGCCGTGCTCACGATCTTCGCGATCATGCTGTCGGACTTCTTCGACACGATGGGCACCGTCACCGGCATCGCCGCCGAGGCCGGACTCGCGCGCGAAGACGGATCGGTCCCGGGCGTGGGCCGGGTCCTGCTCGTGGACAGCGTGGCGGCCGTCGCGGGCGGCGCAGCCGGCATCTCGTCCAACACCAGCTACATCGAAAGCGCGGCCGGCGTCGCCGAGGGCGGTCGCACGGGCTTCGCGTCGGTTGTCACGGGCGTCCTGTTCCTGCTCGCGATCGTTCTGGCACCCGTCGCCGGGATGATTCCGCCCCAGGCCACCGCACCGGCGCTGGTGCTCGTGGGCTACCTGATGTTCACGCTGGTCCGCGACATCCCCGTCACCGACACCGACGAAGGAATCCCGGCGCTCCTCACCATGCTGCTCATGCCCCTCACGTACGACATCACCGTCGGGATCGGGGCCGGCTTCATCAGCTGGGTGCTGATCAAGGTGGTCCGACGCCGATGGGATGTCGTCCATCCGCTGATGTGGGTCGTCACGGCCGCGTTCGTCGTGTTCTTCCTGCGCGACTGGATCGACGCGATCATCTGATGGGCGATGCCACCCGCATCGCCTCCGCCACGCACTGTCCGTCAACGCGCCAGCGGCCGCGCCCAATGCGCTGACGGGCATGGCCACCGGCCCGCCGCTCCCTGGGCCCTCCCCGGCGCTGGGGCGTTCCGCGGTGCCGGGCAGAGCTGTCGCCCCGGCACGTTCCTGTACGCTTCGAGCGATGTTCGAACGGACCGCGCTGCCCGGGGGGCCGCGCGTCATCAGCGCTCGGATGCCCGGCGCGCGCTCCGTCGCGATCGCGGCCTACGTGCTGGCGGGCTCCCGGATCGAGCGCCCGCACGAGGCAGGTGTCGCGCACTTCATGGAGCACCTGACGTTCAAGGGGACGTCGCGGTACCCGGACACGCGAGCCATCTCCGAGGCGATCGAGGGCGTCGGAGGCAGCTTCAACGCGGCCACGGATCGCGAGTCCACCGTGTACTGGGTCCGCGTGCCCCGCCGCGTGACCGAGGCCGGCGTGGACGTCCTGGGGGAGCTGATCGTGCGTCCCAGACTGGAGACGCACGAGATCGACCACGAACGTGACGTCATCGTGGAGGAAATCCGCTCCTACCTTGACGACCCGTCCGAGTACGACCAGATCCTCTTCCAGCAGGCCATGTTCGGGGACGGCCCGCTCGGCCGGGAGATCTGCGGCCACGAGGAGGCGATTCGCTCGGTCGCGGCCGAGACGATCCGCGACTTCTGGGGTGCCACCTACCGCCCGGCCAACACGGTCGTGGCGATCGCCGGCGACCTGTCGCACGAGACGGCGATCTCGCTCGTTGACCGTTCGTTCGGCCGCGGCAACGGCCACGTGCCGGGCTTCGAGCCGGCTCCGAACCTACCGGCTGGCGAGCGCGTCGTGATCGGCCGTCGCGAAACGGCGCAGGCGCAGATCGCGATCGGTGTGCCGGCCCTGCGCCGTGACCATCCCCAGGCCTGGACGCTGGCCGTCCTGAACGCGGTCCTGGGCGACGGCATGAGCAGCCGCCTGTTCCTGCGCGTCCGCGAGGAGCTGGGCCTGGCCTACGACGTGGGATCCGGTGCGATCGACTACGCCGATTCGGGTGCGCTCACCGTCTCGGCCGGGGTGGACCCAGCCAGGTTGGAACCGGCGATCCACGCGATCCTGGCAGAGCTCGCGCGCCTCCGCGACTCGCCGGTGCCCGCCGATGAGCTGGCCAAAGCCAAGGCATACCTCTCGGGTGGACTCGAGCTGCGCATGGATGACACCCGCCATGTCGCTTCGTGGATCGGCGGCCAGGAAGCACTGCACGATCGCGTGCTCACGCTCAACGAGGCGCTCGAAGCGGTGGAGTCCGTTGATTCGGACGCGCTCCTGCTGATGGCGGGCGAGCTGTTCCACGACGAAGGCCTGCGAATGGCGGTCGTCGCACCGCGCACGAGCGGACGCCGCCTGGAGCGAGCTCTCCGGCTGCCGTGATGCGCGACGATTCGGAGGGCCTGGCCGAGCTGGTCCGCAGCCGGTGGGGCATCGACATTTCGGCCGACGAGGAGCCGGCGCCCGAGACGGCGGCCCCAGGGGGCGATCCGGAGCTGACGGGCGAGCCCCCGGACGACGACCAGGCCGGGCCGAGGGATGAGCCCCGGGTCGACGTCCAGCCTGAGCCGGTTACGGAGTTCGAGTTCGCGCGGGATACCCCGGACGCTACCGAGCCGATAGACGGGGCCGGTTACGCCGCCCGAACCGAGAGCGAAACGACGTTCCGACCCGAGCCTGAACCCTTCGTCGTGGAAGGCGCGGTGGTGGTCCTTCACGAGCCACCGGGCGGCGGCGGGCCATCACTCGACCCCGAGTTCGAGGTCGTCGAGGGCGCCGACCCGCGGCTCGTCCGAGAGCACGCGCTCGACCTGCGCCTGGCGCGACTGCACCTCCGAACGGGCTCCGTACAGCTCGCTCGCGCCGAGCTCGAGGCGCTCGCGGTCCTCAAGGCGCTTGACGTGGACGCCCACCTTGACCTCGCGGAGAGCCGCTGGCGGGCCGGCGACCTGGTGGGAGCCGGTGACGCGGTCGTGGAGTACCTGGAGGGCGGGGGCGACGAGGGGCTCGCCTACGTGATCGCCGCCGAGGCGTCCGCCGCGATGGGCCGCGTCGGCGATGCGCGACGGCTCGCACGCCGCGCGCTCGACCGGCTCACGCTGCCGCTGGAGCGCGTCTTCGCTGGCCAGCCCCGGAGCGAGGTCTGGCCCGGACCCACGGATGCCGAGGTCCAGCCCGTGTCCACACTCTTCGCGAGCCCCGGCCCGGAGCCGATGCGCGGCGGACGGATCGGCCTGTCAGGTGCGCCGGCTGCTTCGAGCGGCCACGTCCGGCCGCTTGACCCGCTGCTCGCGAGTGGACAGATGGACCCCTGGGAAAGCCCGCCCACCTCGACCGGCTCCGCTTCGGAAGCCACGCCCTATGAAGCCCTGTCGCTCGGCCTGGACCTGGAGCGCGTGGAGAATCCACGGCCTGCCCCGGTTCCGTTCGGCGCCGGTCCGGCTGCCCGCAGCCGCGGCAGCGAGGCGTTCGACCCGGTCGCCGAACTCGATGGCGCCAGGCGGTCGATCGAAGCCGGTGACCTCGAGCGCGCCGGAGTCCGGCTCGCCCTCGTTCTGCGAGCGCGGCCGGCCCTCGCGCCGGCCGTCCTGGACCTTGCGCGCGACGTCCGGGGCCCCGTCTTCGATCTCGTGCGCGGTGACGCGCTGCGGATGACCGGTAACGAGGCCGCCGCCCAGGATGCCTTCGCGGCTGCGATCCGCGCGGTCGACGAGCAGGATGGCGGGCTGCGCCATCGCGGAGCGGCACCCGCACCGGGCCTCCAGCTGCCCCGCGGGACCATGGATGCCGCACTCCTGGAGTTCATCGCCGAGCCCGAGCCGCAGCCGACCGAGCACCTCGCCTGGGATCCGAATGCGCCCGAGCCCGAGCCGCCGGCGGAGATCGCCCGATCGTGGCCGCCGGCCGTCGAGCCGGAGCCGGACGCGGCGTCCATGCCAGAATTCCGCGCTGAGCCCCGGCTTGACGACATCGTGGTCGGCTGGCCGAGTGCGCGCCGCTACCGCCGCCCCGACACGGGCCCCCGGTTCGACACCGAGCGCGAGGAGGAATCGTCGTTCCGCCGCCGACCCGGACTGCCACTCCGGCGGCCGCCGACCGGACGTCCGGCTCACTTCCGGCCACCCGAACCGCCGCCTGGCGATTGAGGAGTCATTCGTGACCGAGCGCACCCTTGTCCTGATCAAGCCCGACGGGGTCCAGCGGCTGCTCGTCGGGCGGATCATCGCGCGTTACGAGCAGCGTGGCCTCAAGCTCGTCGGTCTCAAGCTGGTCCACGTGGACCGAGCGCTCGCCGAGCGCCACTACGAGGTGCATGCCTCGAAGCCATTCTTCGGCGGCCTCGTGGACTTCATCACCTCACGGCCGCTCGTCGCGCTTGCGCTCGAAGGCCCGAATGCGATCGCCATCGTGCGCGCGGTGAACGGCGCCACGCGTCCCCACGAGGCGGCGCCAGGCACGATCCGCGGCGATCTGGCCCTCGAGACCGCGCAGAACCTCGTGCACGCCTCGGACTCGCCCGAGACAGCGGCCGCGGAGCTGGCCCTCTGGTTCCGCGCGGGGGAGCTCTTCGACTACGAGCGTGAGATCGATCGCTGGGCACTCGCGCCGGCTGAATGAAGTCAGGGCGCCGGCGATGGTGACGACGCCGGCGCTGCACCCGGTCCGGACGAGGCGATCGGGGCGGGATTCCGTTCCGCCGCGGCTCCGCGCAGGTCGAACCAGCCAGCGCCGATCGCGAGCGAAAGGGCGCCCATGAGGAATACCAGGCCTGCCGCGATCGGAACCACGTTGAGTTGCCACGCCTCGTGCAACTCGGCCCTCGCCTGCCGGACTCGCTGGCGAACGGGCGCTCGCCGCGTTCGTGCCTGACGGAGACGCGCGCCATCGTCCGCACGACCGCCCCGCTCCTGCTCGCGATCGCCCGCGGACCGCCGTCCGGCCGG
>VGPE01000098.1 GCA_016875645.1 Chloroflexota bacterium | reverse complement strand
CGGTCACGAGCGCCGGCTCCACACGGGCCCGGCGCGCGTGTTCGACTCCGAGACCGAGTGCTTCCAGGCGGTCAAGAACCGCCAGATCCACGCCGGCGACGTGGTCGTGATCCGCTACGAAGGGCCCGTCGGCGGCCCCGGGATGCAGGAGATGCTCTCGGTCACGGGCGCGCTCGTGGGCGAAGGCCTGGGCGAGTCCGTGGCGCTGCTCACTGACGGCCGCTTCAGCGGCGGCACGCATGGGCTCATGATCGGCCACGTGGCGCCCGAGGCGGCGCTGGGCGGCCCGATCGCCGTGGTCCGGGAGGGCGACCGGATCACGATCGACGTCGACCGCAAGGCTTTGGACCTGGACGTGCCGGCTGACGAGATCGCCCGCCGATTCGAGGGCTGGGCCCCGCCACCGCCCCGGTATCCCGGTGGCGTGATGGCGAAGTACGCGGCCCAGGTGTCGTCGGCGTCCCAGGGCGCGGTCACCACCGGCCGCCGGCTGGCGGAGCAGCTGGCCGGGGCGGTGGCCCGGGCCGCCGAGGACCGCACGCCCGAAGCTGTCGGCTGAGCCCCCCGAGGCGCGCGGAGAGCCACGCCATGACCGACGAATCGACGGGGTCGACCGGGGACGGGGCACCGGCCACCGGAGCGCTGTCCGACGAGGAATACGCCCGGGCGACCTCCCCGCGCAACATCGCCGCCCGAGCCCGCGGCCTGCCGCGGCCGTACATCCCGGGCGGCGAGGATCCCGACCCGGAGCGCACTGCGCGCGAGGAGCGCACGCTTCGGCGGCTGCTGGTTGCGATGGTGCTCACGATCATCCTCGGCGGCTTCGCACTCTCGATCCTGGCCCTCATCCTGATGAGCAACCGCTGAGCGCCACGCAGCCGGAGAGCCGATGAACCCCGAGTCCTCCTCGTCGTCGCCGGCCCCATCGCACGCGTTGGACGCCTCGACGTGGGCGCATGCCCACCACGACCTTCTCGAAACGCTGCGCGACCTGATCCGGATCCGGAGCGTCAACCCGCCCGGCGACGAGATCCTGGCCGCGGGCTACGTGGCCCAGTTCCTCGCTGACGCGGGCATCCCCGCCGAGATCGTGGAGCCGTTCCCCGGCCGCGGCTCCGTGGCCGCCCGCCTGCGCGGCGACGGCACTGGCGGCGAGCCGCTGCTGCTCCTCTCGCACCTCGACGTGGTCCCGGCCCCACCCGACCTCTGGACCCACGATCCGTTCGCCGCCGACGTCGCGGATGGGTATGTCTGGGGCCGTGGCGCGCTCGACATGAAGGCCATGGTAGCCATGGAGCTGGCCGTCATGCGCCAGCTTGCGAACGAGGCGCGAGCCGCCGGCCGCGATCCGGCCAGCGACCCGATTCCGGGCCTGACCCGCGACGTCATGTTCGCCTCGACCGCCGGCGAGGAAGCAGGCGGTGTCGAGGGCGCCGGCTGGATCGCGGAGCACCGCCCGGAGTGGCTGCGAGCGGCGGGGGCCCTCAACGAAGCGGGGGGCGTCTCGATCGAGGTCGCCGGGCGCCGCTTCTACCCGATCCAGGTCGCCGAGAAGGGCTTCGTCCGGTACCGGATCACGGTCCAGGGCACGTGGGGCCATGGGTCCATGCCGCGCGAGGACAATGCCGCCGTCCGCGCCGCCGAGGTCGTGCGGCTGATCGCGCCCTTCGAGGAGCCGCATGTGACGCCGGTTGTCCGCCGGCTGCTCGACGCGGTGGCTGCAGAGATGCCCGAAGAGTCGGCGCGACTGGTGCGCGCCGTCGGCGGCGACAATGTCCGGGTCAGCCAGGCCGCGCTGGAGAAGCTCTGCGAGCCGCCGCTCCAGCGTGCCGTGCGAGCGCTGCTGCGCGACACGATGAGCCCCAACATGATCCACGCCGGCCTCAAGTTCAACCAGATTCCGGGCATCGCCGAGATCGAGGTCGACGTCCGGAACCTGCCCGGCACGCCCGAGCCGGAAATGCGGGAGCGGATCCGGCGCCGGCTGGGCGAGGAGCTCTGGCAGCACGTGACGCTCGAGCTCCTTCATTACGGCGAGCCGGTCGAGGCACCGATCGATACCGAGCTGTGGCACCTCCTGGTGGCGACGATCCGGGCTCACGACCCCGACGGGATCCCGATCCCGGTCATGGCACCGTTCACGACGGACGCGAAGCACACAGCCAGGGTCGGCACGCCGACCTACGGGTTCTCGCCGTTGCGCCTGCGGCCCGAGGATCGCTTCCTCGATCTCTTCCACGGGGTCGACGAGCGCGTCAGCGTCGAGGGCCTGCGGTTCGGGCTGCCGGTGCTCTACGACGTCGTGCGGACCTATTGCGGGACGCGCGCCGGGTAGACACGCACTGCGAGCGGCCCCGAACCGCCGCTCAGGGCGGCGGCGCCTTGATCAGCCTGCCTCGCCGCGACAGCGCCCGCGACGCCAGGGCCGCCACGCCCATTGCGATCAGTGTCCGCTCCGATTGCGGCAGCGGCCGCACGACGGCCAGAAACTGGTCCGCACGCGCCCGGTCGACGTGCGAGAGGAGCGCCTGGCCCGCCGGCGTCAACCAGATCGTGCGCTGGCGCCGGTCCTCGGTCTCAAGGCGGCGGTCGACGAGGCCGCGTCGAACGAGACCGTCCACCAGCCGGCTCGTGGCGGATGGCGAGCGCGCCAGCGCGTCGGCCAGGTCCGCGATGGTCGTCGTCCCGCCCTCGGCGAGCACATAGAGCGCCGCCAGCTGAGTGAAGCCCAGGCGGAGCTCGCCCAGTTGCCCGGCAAATCCGATCACCAGCTCGCGCCAGAGGGCGCGGCCCATCGCCACCCGATCGGACAGCTCGCGCGGGTTCTGGAGGCGGTCGCGTGCGGCTGCAACCGGACCCGACAGGACGTCGTCTTCCATGGCGCAAAGGGTGAGGGACGCCGATGAAGGATGCAAGAGTGCATCGAATTCCGGCCACTTCCCGCGGGACGGCCCTACCCTTCGCCGCAATGTCCAGCATTGCTTTAGTCTTCCCCGGCCAGGGGTCGCAGCGCGTCGGCATGGGTCGCGCGCTCGTGGAAGCATCGCCAGCCGCCGCCGCGGTGTTCGAGGAGGCCGACCGCGTCCTCGGTGAGCCGCTGAGCCGGCTCGTTTTCGAGGGACCGGCTGAGGAGTTGGACCTCACGGTCAACGCGCAGCCGGCGCTGCTCGCGACGTCCATCGCCATGCTCACGGTCCTGCGCGAGCGCTGGGCCGGGGCCGGGCGGCGCATCGAGTCCGCATTCTGCGCCGGCCACTCGATGGGCCAGTACAGCGCGCTCGTCGCCGCCGGATCGCTGCGCCTCGCCGACGGCCTCCGGCTCGTGCGCGAGCGCGGCCTGCGGATGCAGGCGTCCGCGGATGGCCGGTGGGGCGCGATGGGCGCCGTGATCGGTCTCGATGACGCGCAGGTCGCCGAAGTCCTCGAGCGGGCACACGCCAAGGGGCTGCTGGGCCTTGCCAATCGCAACGCTCCGGGCCAGGTCGTCCTGTCGGGCGAACGCCCTGCGGTCGAGGCCGCGCTCGAGATCGCAAAGGGGCTGCGGGCGCGCAAGGTGGTCCTGCTGCCGGTCTCGGTGGCGGCGCACTCGCCGCTCATGGCCGATGCTGCAGCCGGGATGCGCCAGGTCCTCGCGTCGGTGCCGATCTCCGATCCGCGGCCACCGCTGCTGGCAAACGCGAATGCCGCGCCGATCGACACCGGCGATGCGGCCCGGAACGAACTCGTCGACCACCTGACCGCGGGCGTCGACTGGGTCGCAATCGTCGAGCGGATGGCAGCATCGGGCGTGGACACCTTCCTGGAGGTCGGGCCCGGTCGCGTCCTGACCGGGCTCATCAAGCGCATCGCGCCCGGGGTTGCCGCCATCGCGGTGGACGATCCGGACACCGGCGGGATCGCGCCGGCCGCCGTGGAACTCGGCGAAGCCGCAACCCCTGTCACGGCCGACGCGTCGGCCGTTCGCTAGAGGCAGAGAGAGGCCGGCCGTGCGCAGACCCGACTACAACCGCCGCGTGGTCGTCACCGGGCTGGGCGTCATCAGTCCCGTCGGCAACGACGTGGACACGGCCTGGGACAACCTTGTGCGGGGGCGGAGCGGGATCCGCGAGATCACGCGCTTCGATAGCTCCAGGTACGAGCACCACTGGGCCGGCGAGGTCCGGGACTTCGACGCGACCAGGTGGATGGATTTCAAGGCCGCTCGACGGGGGGAGCCGGCCATGCATTTCGGTGTGGCCGCCGCCAAGCAGGCGCTCGCCGACTCGGGCCTCGAGATCACCGACCAGAACCGCGAGGACATCGGGGTGATCTTCGGCTCGGGCGGAGGCGGCCAGCAGCTCTTCATCGACAACCTGCAGACGTGGGGGGACCGGGGACCGCGCGCCGTCAGCCCGTTCTTCATCGCCAACGGCCTGGTCGACTCCACGTCGGGCATGATCGCGATCGAGACGGGCGCAATCGGCCACAACATGTGCGTCGTCACGGCGTGCTCGACGGGCACCCACAACGTGGGCGAGGGGGCGGAGACGATCCGTCGCGGGGACTGCATTGCCGCCATCACCGGCTCGACGGAGTCGCCACTGCTCGAAGTGGTTCACATCGGCTTCGGCAACATGCGCGGCCTGGGCTCACCCCGGCCCGGGGAGCCGATGGAGACCGTGGCCCGCCCGTTCGACCTGACGCGCGATGGCTTCGTCCTGGGCGAGGGCGCAGCATCGCTGATGCTCGAGGACCTCGAGCACGCCAGGGCGCGTGGAGCCCGGATCTACGCCGAGGTCGTCGGCTATGGCTCGGCGGCCGACGGCTGGGACATGATCCAGCCGATCGAGAACGGCGTCGGGTCCGCTCGCGCGATGCGCATGGCACTCGAGCGCCGCGGCGTGCCGTTGGACGAGGTCGACCTGCTCAACCCGCACGGCACCTCCACGCCCCTGGGCGACAAGCGCGAAGCGCAGGCGATCTGGAATGTCTTCGGGGACCACACGCCCAACGTGGCCATCTCGGGCACCAAGTCGATGACCGGCCACATGATGGGTGCGGCCGGGGCGTTCGAGGCGTTCGCCACCGTGAAGTCCGTCTACGAGCAATGCATCACGCCGACGATCAACTACCGCGACCCCGATCCCGAGTGCGATCTGAACGTGGTCACGGAGGCGACGCCGCGGACGATCCGGTACGCAATGTCGAGCAACATCGGCCTCGGGGGCCACAACGGCGCGGTCATCTTCAAGCGCTACACGGGCGACTGACGCCCGGGTGACTTCAGTCCTCCCAGGCGATGCCCGTCAGCGCATCGCGTTGTGGCGGGCGCGGGCGACTGACGCCCGGGTGACTTCAGTCCTCCCAGGCGATGCCCGTCAGCGCATCGCGCAGTCGCGGGCGCGGGAGACCGCGGGTGACTTCAGTCCTCCCAGGCGATGCCCGTCAGCGCATCGCGCATTCGCAGGGCGCGGGAGACCCCGAGTGACCTCAGTCCTCCAGGCGATGCCCGTCAGCGCATCGCGTCCCGATCGGCAGACGCCGGCGACGTTTCCACGGGCGGCCAGCCGAGCACGTGGAGCACGCGCGCCAGCTTTGCCATGCTCATGCCCGGCGTCTGGCCGCTCTCAAGGCGCGAGATCATGGATTGACTCATGTGACAAACGCGCGCCAGCTGGCGCTGGGAAACCATGGCTGCGCTCGGCGGTTGGCGATCCACCGGCCGATGGCGATCGTCTGCGGTGTGGTCGGACGGTCGGTGTAGGGCATCGCGCAGATCATGGCGTGGACCGCTGCACTGCCCGTTATCTGGGAGGTATCCCCTGCGGCTGGCGGCCCTGATGCCCGTGTGGGCATCAGTTGCCCAGTGATGCATTGACGGGCATCGCATCGGACACCCGACGAAGTGTTGGGCCGCTCCATGCACCCCGACGTGCGCCCGGAGCGCGCGTCGGTACAATCGGGTCCACCCCCGCAGCCCAGCCCGAGAGATTGCGTGTCCACGTCGTCCCCTGTTGACCTTTCCCGCCGCGCCGTCATCACCGGCATCGGCGCGGTGACGCCGATCGGCAATACCGCGCCCGACTACTGGCGGGCGCTGCTCGAGGGGATCTCGGGCGTGGGGCCCATCACCGCGTTCGAACTCGGCCAGCTCGAAGTCCGCATCGCGGCCGAGGTCAAGAACTTCGACCCGACCGTGGCCATGGATCGCAAGATGGCGCGCCGCATGAGCCGCTTCATCCACTTCGCGATGGCGTCGGCGACGGAGGCGGTTGATGCCTCAGGTCTGGATTTCTCCCGGCAGACCGAGGAGCAGCGCGACCGGACCGCCGTCATCATCAATACCGGTGGGGGCGGCCTCGAGCAGGTCATCGACGGGACGCGCGTCCTCGACCAGAAGGGCCCGGGCCAGGTCTCGCCGTTCGCGATCCCCGCCCTTTCCGGCTCCATGGGAGCGGCGCAGGTCTCCATGCGCTACGGGCTCACGGGGCCGGTCATCACGCAGGTCGCGGCGTGCGCCAGCAGCCTGATTGCGTTCCAGGACGCGCTTCGCCTCATCCGCTCGGGCGAGGTCGACGTGGCGATTGCGGGCGGCTCGGAGGCGGCCATCCTGCCGGTTGCCGTCGCTGCACTCGGCAATATGGGCGCGCTGTCCAAGCGCAACAGCGAGCCGACGCGGGCCTCGCGGCCGTTCGACCGGCTGCGCGATGGTTTCGTCCTGGGCGAGGGCGGCGCGGCCGCGGTCGTCGAGTCGGCCCGCCACGCACTCGACCGTGGCGCACCGATCCTGGCCGAGATCAGCGGCGCAGCCCTGACCGCCGACGCCTACCACATCAGCGCCCCGGAGCCATCGGGTCGGGGCGCATCCGCGGCGATGCGGCGAGCGATGGAGGCGGCCGGTGTCGGCCCCGATGAAATCGACCTGATCGTGGCCCACGGCACCTCGACCACGCTCAATGATGTGACTGAGACCCGTGCGATCAAATCGGCGTTCGGTGAGGCGGCATACCGGGTGGCGATCACGTCGCCCAAATCGATGGTGGGTCACCTGATCGGGGGCGCCGGGGCCGTCAGCGCGATCGCCGGCATCTGTGCGATCCGAGACAACCGGATCCCGCCGACGATCAACCTCGAGAACCCCGATCCCGAGTGCGACCTCGACTACACCCCGCTGGTCGCCCGGGACGGGCGCATCGACACCGCGATGGTCAACGGCTTCGGCTTCGGGGGCCAGAACTCCGTGGCGGTGTTCCGCCGATTCGTCGAGTAGCGGCGGGCGGGCCGGCCTGGCCGTGAGTCAGAGATCGCGGAGCCGCCGCCCCTCGTAGCGCTCGCAGGCCACGATCATCTCCTCGGGCACGGGGATCGGCCGCTCACTCGTGTAGTCGTACATCACCTGCACCGCGTCGGCAACGGCCACCAGCCGCGCACGGCCGTATCGGCTCGCCGGCGCAAGAACGCGGTAGTCCTGGGTGAAGCTCGTTCGCCCGATCCGGCCCACTCGCGCTTCCACCGTCAACGTCTCGCCGTAGTAGGCGGGCGAGCGGAACGTGAGCCTCGCCTCGGCAAGAATCATGCTCTCCGACGCGCCATGCGCTGCGAGCGGCAGCGGGCGTCCCATCACGGCCTCGAAGTACCCGAGGCGCGCTGCCTCGATATACGTCAGGAACGTCGCGTTGTTGACGTGGCCCATGGCGTCGGTGTCCGGGAACCGGACCTCGATCGTGCGCCGATACCGGAACGGGCCGGGCAGGTCGCGCGGATCCGGCGGTACGGCCACCGGCGAAGTTTCGGGGCGCCGAGGAGCCGCGGAATCATCCATGAGCCTCCGAGTGTAGGCCGCCGGCGCGCTTGCCCGCGCGTGACCGCCTGCCGCGGCCGTCCGTCGCGGTGCCCGGATGCACCGGCCTGGTGCGCAGTGTCACCACGCGGGGGCCCGCTCGAGCGCTGCTGGTGCGCACACGCCCCAGGGCACTCGCGGCGCTGGTACCGCCGCCCGATCCAGCGGGTACCTGTTGCTCATTTCGGCCGGACCATCGCATCGGGAGGATTGCGGTGACAGCACGAACCGCGCCCGTCCCTGCTCGTACGGCCCCAGCCGGCAGATCTCTCCGCCGCAGCCCCCCAGCTGATCGGCGCTGCCGGCCCGTCCGAAGGTCACGGGCCGGCGCTTACACGGGGCTCCCTTTTGACGGTCGGCCTGATCGCGCCACGCCGCTTCGCAACCCTCGTCGCCTTGACGCTCTTCGCGTCGCTCCTCGCGACGCCGCTCAGCACGGCCGCGGGCGCCGCCGGGACCGATCCTGGCGCTGCCTTCCCTGTCCGAAGCCCGGACGCTGCACGGCGTCCGTTCACCATCGATACGAACCTGCTCTCGCCGTCGGGTCTTTCGGCGTGGGCGATCGATCGCTACCTTGCGGCCAACACCCCGCTTCCACCGCTCGGCAGTGCCTTCAAGGCCGCCGAGCGCAAGTACGGCGTCAACGCGCGCTACCTCCTGGCTCACGCGATGCTCGAGACCGCGTTCGGGACCTCGTACTTCGCGCGGCGATACCGGAACCTCTTCGGCTGGAACGCATTCGACCGCGACCCGGGCCGATATGCGACTCGGTTCGCCTCGTACGAGGCGGGGATCGATTACGTGGCCGGCAGGATCCACGACTACTACCTGCGCCCGGGCGGCCGCTACTACGGCGGTGCTCCCACGCTGCGCGGCATGTACATGTACGCGAGCGACCCTAGGTGGGAGCAGGGAATCGCCTGGATCGCGAACTCCATGGCCATTCCCACCCTCGCCGGGCGCACGTTCCAATTGACGACTCCGGGCGTGGAGGGCACTCTGCTCGCGGGCCGGAAGGCGACCGTAACCGCGCTGGCCAAACCAACCGACGGCGGTGGCAAGCTGCCGGACGGGCTCATGGTTGCCGCGCGCTGGCGACCGGTCTCGGTCGTGGAGACGACCGTTCCGCCGGCCAAAGTACCGGTGCTGCTGCCCGAGTTCGAGCTGGTCGACGGCGCCACGCAGGGTGGCACGGTCACGGCAGCGATCACCCCGCCCGAGCTGCCCGGCCGCTACCGGCTCGAGCTGCAGCTGCGCGATTCCGACGGGTCGCCGCTGACCGACGGCAGCCGGCTCGCGATCCCGGGCCTCCAGATCCGCGTCCATGCACAGGACGCGGTGACGTACGACCTGTCCCAGACGACGGACGGCCTCGAGGTCACCGTGACCAACGTGGGCCGCCGGCCGATCGCGGCGATCGGGACCGGCAGGGCGGCCGCAATCCTGACGACGCTGGCGGTCTGGTCGATGCCGCGTCGCGGATCTTCCCGACTTCTGGCGCGCATCCCGATCGCCGCGGACCTGCGGCCGGGCCGGAGCTGGACCGGGACGATCCCAGTGGAGCTGCTCGCCGACACCGTCCCGGGCGTCCTTCTGCTGCACCTCGAGGTCGCCGGTTCGCCCATGCGCCTGACGACCTCGCTGCCCGGCGTCGTTCCTG
>VGPE01000097.1 GCA_016875645.1 Chloroflexota bacterium | reverse complement strand
CGGGCCGACCTGGACAACCTGTACCCGCGCTGGACGTTCCTGCGCCTACTCCTCGGGATCCGCCGGCCGCGGCAGCGCCGCATCGGACTGGACGTCGCCGGTCTCGTGGAAGTCGTTGGCCCGGATGCAACCCGCTTCCGCCCTGGCGATGCTGTCTTCGCCGACCTGTTCGAGTTCGGCCAGGGCGCGTTCGCCGAGTACGCCTGCGCACCGGAACGGGCGTTCGCAACGATCCCCGCAGGGATGTCGTTCGAGGACGCGGCCACGCTCCCCCACTCGGCCATCCTCGCGCTGCAGGGCCTGCGGCTGCGCATCGGCCGCACCATCGGCGCGGGCCATCGGGTCCTGGTCGTGGGTGCGTCGGGCAACGTCGGCCCGTTCGCGGTGCAGATCGCGAAATCCCGGGGCGCTCACGTCACCGGCGTGTGCAGGGCCACGAAGGTGGAATTCGTGCGGTCGCTCGGCGCGGACGATGTCATCGACTACCGGGCGGTCGACGTCACGCGGACGGGCGCGCCCTACGACTGGGTGATCGACATGGACGCCCACTCCTCCGTCTTCCGGTGGCGGCGCGCGCTTCGGCCGAAGGGCGCCTACGTGATGCTGGGCGGACCGGCCGGGAAGATGCTGGTCGCCGGGCTGCTCGGGCCCCTCCTCTCGCTGGCCGGCAGTCGCTGGTTGGGTGTGCTGTTCTGGTGGAAGCCGTTCAACCCGGAAGACGTGGACGCGCTGAAGGCGCTGATCGCGGCGGGTTCGGTGGCGCCCAGGATCGACCGTCGGTACCCCCTGGCGGATGCGGCCGGCGCGCTGCGCTACCTCGACGATGGCCGGGCGATGGGCAAGGTGGTCATTGACGTCAGCCAGCCGTAGACGGCGCCGCCGTCGGCCACGGTGCGCGGGGCGGTCGGCGGTGGGCGCGGTCGAGGAGCAGCGGCGGCAGTGATCGGCGCCCCGCCATGGACGCAGGCACGCGCGCGCTTTGTCGAGCCGTCACGCGGCCTCTAGAGTCGACGCATCGTCGGCGACGGCCGCACTGTCGAGTTGGCAATCGAAGCAGCGAACGGAGAAGACGATGGCAATCACCGCGCAGCCGACGCCGGCGGCCGACCTGAAAGCCCGCTACGACGAACTCGGATACGTCACCTTCCCGGACATGCTGGACCGCTCGGAGGTGGCTGTCCTGCGGGCCGCGCTCGACGAGCTGCTCGACGAGGCCAGCCACATGACGGCCGACGCATCGACGACCGGCCGGGACGCCCTGACGACATCCGAGAAGTTCAACTTCACCGTGTCGGCCACGGGCGAGCGCCACGTCCGCCGGATCTTTCATCCGATCGCCCATCACCAGGCGTTCATGGACCTCGTGCACAACGAGAAGATCCTGGACGCGGTCGAGAACCTCATCGGGCCGAACATCCAGGTCCACCACACCAAGCTCAACCTCAAGCCGCCGTCCAGCCCGAATGCCCGCTTCGAGTGGCACCAGGACTACCCGTTCTTCCCGCACAGCAACTACGACCTGATCGCCGTCGCGGTCCACATCGACGAATCGACCACCGAGAACGGCTGCCTGCGGGTCATCCCCGGCATCCACAAGCTGGGCCCCCTGGAGCACATGTTCGCGGCCGACGGCGCGTTTTCGAGCCAGATCCGGGACCAGAGCGTCATCCCGGACGAGTCGCGCTGGCTGAGCGTCACCTCCCCCGCCGGCGGCGTCGAGATGCATCACTGCAACATGGTCCACAGCTCGACGGCGAATCGGGGTGTGAAGCCGCGGAGCGCGATGATCATCCAGTACCGCGCCGCGGACAACGTCCAGCTCTCGCCCCACTCGCCGACGGCACCCGGTTACGGGATGCTGGTCCGGGGCAAGCTTCCCCACAAGGCACGGCTCCTGGACGGCACGACGGTGCAGCTGCCCACGCCGATCAAGGACCCCACCCAGCGCGACGGCTGACCGGGGTCAGGCCGAACCGTTCCCAGGCGCGCCGAACCGCCGTCGCCGGTCGAGATCAGGTTCGCGCGCGACCCCGCCGCAGCGCTCGCCCGGGCAGTGCCCCGGTGTTCTCGCCACGCTCGATCACGACCTGGCCGTTGACGATCACGTACTCGATCCCGATCGGGTACTGCTTCGGGTCTGCCTTGGTCGCCGGCGCCTTCACGGTCGCCGGATCGAAACAGACGATGTCGGCGCGGAACCCGTCGCGCAGGAGGCCGCGGTCCGGGATGCCCAGCCGCTGGGCCGGGAACGAGGTCATCTTGCGGATCGCCTCCGGCAGGCGGAGATGCCGCTCTGCCCGGACGAATTCCGCGAGGACGAGCGGGAAGCAGCCGTACGAACGCGGGTTCGGCCACTCGCCGAACAGAATGGCGTCGCTGGCGATCATCCCGTACGGGTGGGAGACGAACGCCGGCAGCGTGTGGGCGTTCGTGCCCAGCGCGATGGTGCAGATGCCGAGGTTCTCCTCGAGCAGCAGGTCGCACATCGCCTCGAGTGGCTCCTGGCCGCGCAACTCGGCGATTTCCGCGATCGAGTGGCCTTCGAACCGCTTGTTCTCGGGGCGTCGGAAGTTCGTCAGCCAGTTCTCAGCCCACAGCCGGTCGCCCCACGGCGAATCGTCGGCGCCCTTGCGGATGCGGGCCCGTTCGGCCGGGTTCCGGAGCCGCGCCATGAGCGCCTCCGGGCCGCCTGAGCGCGTCCACTGCGGCAGCAGGATGACCAGGGTGGTGCCGGAGTACGGGTAGGAGTAGCAGTCGAAGGTGACGTCCATGCCCTCCGCGCGCGCGTCCTCGACGAGGCCGATGTAGTCGAGGTGGCTGCCGAGCCCCTGGACGGCCTGCCGGTAGTGCGTGAGGTGGACCGGACAGCCGGACCGGCGCCCGATGTCGATCGCCTCCTGGAAGGGCGCCATGTGGCCGCCGCGCACCGCAAGCGAGTAGCGGGTGTGCGTGTGGTAGAAGCCGCCCATGCGAGCCGCCGCCTCGGAGAGCGTGATCAACTCCTCGGTCGAGGCGTACGACCCGGGCGGGTAGTCGAGACCCGTGGAGAGCCCCCAGGCGCCCTCCTCCATGGACTCGCGCAGGACCGCTGCCATATCGGCGATCTCGGCGTTCGTGGCCGGCCGGTCGTCCCAGCCGACAGCCCAGACGCGCAGCGGGTTGTTGCCCTGGATCACGGCGACGTTGATCGCGACCGTCCCGTCGTAGCGGTTGTACAGATCCGCGGTCGTCAGCCAGTCGGCGGCGGGTGGCTCGCCATTGAGGCCGCTGTCCAGCCAGATCGACCGCTCCAGTTCCTCGCGTGTGCGAAACGGCGAATGCGAGATGCCGTCGATGCCGAACAGTTCGGTCGTGACGCCCTGGCGGACCTTGGGCTCATGGTGCGGTTCGCCGAGGATCGTGAGCCCGGCGTGCGAGTGGAGGTCGATGAAGCCCGGGCAGACCACGAGCCCGGCAGCGTCGATGCGGCGGACGGCCTCCACGGCGGAGACGTCACCCCGCAGGATGGTAACGGTGTCGCCCGTGACCGCGACGGCAGCCTCGAACCCGGGGCTGCCCGAGCCGTCGACCACCTGGCCGCCGTTGATGAGAAGGTCGATCATCCTGGCCCGCAGAGTACGCCCGCAAACCCAGGTCCGGCTCACCGTCCGCGTGACACGACATGGTCCGCCGCACACGTTGTCGTCGTCCCTATACTCGCCCTAACTCCATGGGAGCGCGCGCGACGCCTGGGGGTAGCGTGGCGGACGAGTTGGAGCAACGTCAGACGCGGACGCTCGAGGATCCGCTGGCGGAGTCGCTGCGGATCGTTCGGGTCGCGGATGAACACGGGCTGCTGCTGCGCCTCGTCGGCGGGATGGCCGTCCGCTCCCACAGCCCCGCCTGGCCCGCCCGGACTCGACGGCGCGAAGTCGACCTGGATTTCGCGACGCGTGCGAAGGACCGCGCCGCGGTGTACCGCCTTCTCGAAGAGGAGGGCTACACGCCCGACCAGCGCCACAACGCCCTCTTCGGCCAGAAGCAGGCCTACTTTGTCGACCAGGCACGCCAGCGCCCAGTGGACGTCATCGTGGACCGCCTCGAGATGTGCCACGTCCTGGAGTTCGGCGAGCGGCTGGGCGTCTCAAGGCCGACGCTCCCTCTGGCGGAACTGCTCCTGTCCAAGCTCCAGATCGTCAAGATCAACCGCAAGGACGTGCTCGATGCACTCGCGCTCCTCGCGGAGCACCCGATCGGCGATGACGACGGGTACGCGGACACCGACGTGGGTCTGGGCGCCATCAACGTTCAGCGGATCACCAGCCTCACGTCCACTGACTGGGGCTGGTGGCGCACGGTGACCGGTAACCTCGATGCCCTGGCCACGTTCCTCGCCACCGACCTGCAGGTAGGTGACCTCGCCCTTGAACCGGACCGGCCGCCCCGCTTCGATCCCGCATCCCAGGTGCGGGCACTGCGTGTGGCGATCGACGCCGCGCCCAAGTCCACCGGGTGGAAGCTCCGCGCGCGCGTCGGCGAGCGGGTTCGCTGGTACAACGAGCCCGAGGAGCTCGCCCACTGATGTCGACTCGCGCCTGACAGGGAGGGCCGACCACGATGCGGATCTTCTTCGCGACTGACATCCACGGTTCGGAGGTCTGCTGGCGCAAGTTCCTCAACGCCGCCGCGTTCCACAGGGCCGATGTGCTGATCATGGGTGGCGACATGACCGGCAAGGCGATGGTGCCGATCGTGGCCGATGGCTCGAGCTGGCAGGTGACGCTCCAGGACCGGGGCCACGTCCTCTCCGCCGAGGCGGAACTGACGGCAATGGAGAAGCGGATCCGCGACCGCGGCTACTACCCGGTCCGCACCACGCACGACGAGGTGACCGCGTGGGCCGCCGACGAGGCGGCCGTGGACGCGCGCTTCAAGGCCGAGATCCTGGGCTCAGTTCAGCGGTGGATGGCCCTCGCCGACGAGCGGTTGGCCGGCAAGGGGGTCCGCTGCATCGTCTCGCCGGCCAACGACGACATGTTCGAGGTCGATCCGATCATCGCGGCCGCGGAGCACGTGGAGCTGGGCGAGGCGAACGCCATCGCCGTGGACGGCATCTCGATCGCCTCGACCGGCTGGTGCAACCCCACGCCGTGGAGGACCTTCCGTGAACTGGAAGAGCCCCCGCTCGGCGAGCGCATCGACGCGCTGGTGGCCGCGATCCCCGATCCGCGGCGGGCGATCTTCAACTTCCACGCGCCGCCGCACGGGTCCAACCTGGACGCCGCGCCGCAGCTCGACGCCGACATGAAGTACGTGGCCGGTGGCCAGGCGCTGGTGCCCGTCGGATCCCGGGCGGTGCGTGCCGCCATCGAAACCTACGGCCCGCTGCTCTCCCTCCACGGCCATATCCACGAGGGGCGCGGGGCCGTGAAGATCGGCCGGACGCTCGCGGTGAACCCGGGCAGCTCCTACGAGGACGGCGTCCTCCAGGCGGCGCTGATCGACATCGACGCGAGGAAGGCGGAGGTGAAGCGCTATCTGCTGGTGAACGGCTGAGCGTCCCGGCGCTCCGACGGCCCGCGACGAGCCGGTCGGCGCCCAACATGGAGGGGGAAGCATGGCAACGATGACCGACCGCTCGGGTGGCGGGATGGGCGGCGCCGGTGGCGGCATGGGCGGCGGCTCCCGGACCCCGGCCGGGCCCGCGCTGTTCCTGCGCAACGCCACGGGCCTCGTGAAGGGCTGGTCCGGGTTCGACGCGTTCGTCTACGCGTTCCTGGCGGTCAACCTCGTCACGCTGGGCATGTTCTACAGCTTCGCGGTGACGGGCTATGTCCCGGACGGGTCGCCGATCGCGGCCATCGTCCTGTCCGGGGTGGCGATGACCTTCATGTGCGTCGCGTACGCGGGGTTGATCGCGGGCATGCCGCGCGCCGGCGGTGACTACGTCTGGCAGACGCGCGTGCTGGACGGCATCCCGGGCGCCGTCGTGGGCGGCGTGTTCGGGTTCGTGACGGCGTGGCTCGCGGGCGGCGCGCTGGCGCTGGGCGACACGATGTCGCTCGCGGTCGGCGCCGCGGGTGCCGTCGCGGGCGTGATCATCGGCCTCTGGCGCGGCGGTGTCGGCTTCGTCCTGTCGTCCACGGGCTGGTGGTTCATCCTCGCCCTCTGGGCGCCGATCTACGGCTTCATCCTCAAGATCGAGTTCATCCAGCCGCTGGCCGCGCTCGCGGGCTGGACCGACGGCGTGGACTTCTTCAACACGGGCAACGGCACCTTCGCCGCGTCACTGATCGTGATCGCGCTCACCACCGGCCTGGTGGCGCTCGGCATGGCCGGTTACGCCCGCATCCAGCGCCTCTCGTTCTGGATCGGCCTGGGTGCGCTGGCGGTGATGTTCGTGCTGATGCTCCTGGGCTCCCAGGACTCGTTCCGCGCGGCGTTCGACCGTGAGGCGTCGTCGCTGTTCGGGGTGGCCGGCGGCTACCAGGCCACGATCGACAACTCGGTCGCCAACGACGGGCTGGCCCTGCGCAGCCTCGATCCGCTGGGCTTCGGCGGCGGCACCCTGCTGCTCATCCCGTTCATGCTGTTCTGGATCCTGTACCCCAACTGGGGCGCCACGCTGTACGGCGAGGTCCGCGGCTCGGGCGACTTCCGGCGGGTGCTCAACGGCATGCTGGGCGGCCTGTGGGTGGCCGTGATCCTGGGCGTCGCCTTCCTGCTGCTGGCCGCCAAGACGTTCGGCTGGGAGTTCTTCGAGGCGACCAACGTCAGCTACGTCAACTACGCCTACGGCTACACCACGACCCCGCCGACGATCCCGATCTGGGGCTACCCGCCGCTCCTGGCGGCGTTCCTGATCGACAGCCACATCATCCAGATGGTGATCGTGGTGCTGTTCGGGGCATGGTTCCTGGGCTGGACCGGGACGCTGTTCCTGTCGTCCACCCGGATGATCTTCGCCGCGGCGTTCGACCGGATCCTGCCCGAGAGCGCCGGCCGCGTCTCCGACCGCGGCGTGCCGTGGGTGGCGCTGCTGCTGATCATGGTCCCGTCTGTGATCCTGTCGTGGCTGTACGCCTACAACGCGGACTTCGTGAGGCTCACGCTGGATGCCACGCTGGTCATCGCGGTGACGTTCCTCGGCTCCGCCGTCGCCGCAACGATCCTGCCGTGGTGGAAGCCCGCCCTCTACAACGCGTCGCCGATGGCGCGCTATGCGATCGCCGGCATCCCGCTGATCTCCATCGGCGGCGCGGTGACCGTGGTGGTCCTGGGCTGGGTGATCTACCAGTGGCTGTCCAACGCGCTGTACGGCATCGGGGTCGGGAACACGTCGTCGATCGTGTTCCTGGCTGTGCTGTACGGCGGCGCGGCGATCCTGTTCGTGGCGGCGCGGTTCTTCCGGCGCAGCCAGGGCGTGGATCTCGACGCGATCCACGCCGAGATCCCGGCGGAGTAGCGGGGGTCGCGGGGCGGTCGGGCGGGCGGCAGCGCGTCGAAGCGGTGTCGCCCGACCCCCGAATTCCTGCCAGCCATCACTGCCGGGACTGGTAACCACTGCGACCCGCCCCCGGAAGGTCGGCCGAGGGGTGCTCCACGCACGAATCCAGCGGTCCGCGACGCGCGGCCGCCCCCCGACGCCACCTACCAGCCCGTCCAGTGATGGGTGGTGCTTCCGGGCGGGCTGGACTGCCGTACCAGTCTTCCCGGGCATACGTGGTGTCCCGGCGCCGGCCGGACGGACGAAGACGAGGCCGGGGCACGCCCCGGACCCCCGGCCGGCGGCGGCTCCGTGATCCGGACCGTGCGCGCGCGACGTGGGCCACCGCCGGCACGGGGCCGCGGCGCCCTCGGCCGCGTGCCCGCGGCCGGGCGTTCCGGCGCGTCGCCCGGGCGCGCCGCGCGTCAGCCTCCCGCCACGTCCGCCCGGTGGAACTCGATCGGCTGCGGGGGCAGCGGCGCGTTGCCGGCAATGAGGTCGGCGGCCTTCTCCGCCACCATCATCGTGGGCGCGTAGATGTTCGCGTTGGTGACGTACGGGAAGACGGACGCGTCCACCACCCGCAGCCCGTCGAGGCCGTGGACGCGCATCGTGAGCGGATCCACCACGGCGTCGGGCCCCACGCCCATCTTCGCCGTGCACGACGGGTGCAGTGCCGTCTCCGCGTCCCGGGCGACCCACGCCAGGATCTCCTCGTCGGTCGAGACGGCAGGCCCAGGCGAGATCTCGCCCCCGTCGAACGGCCCGAATGCGGGCTGGCCCAGGATCCGGCGCGCGACGCGGATCGCCTCCACCCATTCGCGCCGATCCTGCTCGGTCGAGAGGTAGTTGAACCGCAGCTCCGGCTTGTCCCGCGGGTCGGCGCTGCGCAGCCGGACCGACCCGCGGGCGTCGGAGTACATCGGGCCCACGTGCACCTGGTAGCCGTGGCCCATCGCCGGGACCGAGCCGTCATAGCGGATCGCGAGCGGCAGGAAGTGGAACATCAGGTTCGGGTAGCGCACGTCGTCGTTGGAGCGCACGAAGCCGCCACCCTCGAAGTGGTTGGTCGCGCCCGGACCCCGCCGGAAGAACAGCCACTGGAAGCCGATCCACGGCCGGCGCCACTGCTCCAGGGCGTGCGGCTGCATGGAGACCGGCTGCAGCGAGCGATGCTGGATGTAGACCTCGAGGTGGTCCTGGAGGTTCTCCCCCACCCCGGGCACGTCCGCGACCACCCCGATCCCGTGCCGGCGCACCTGCTCCGCCGCCCCCACACCGGAGAGCAGGAGCAGTTGCGGCGAGTTGATCGACCCACCGGCGAGGATCACCTCACCGGCCCGGATGCGCTCTGAACCTACCTCCACGCCCACCGCACGCGTCCCCTCGAACAGCACCCGCGACACGAACGCCCGCGTCCGGACGGTGAGGTTGCGCCGGCCGCGCACGGGTCGCAGGTAGGCCTGGGACGCCGACCAGCGCCGGCCGCGCCGGATGTTGCGGTCGAACGGGCCGACGCCCTCCTGGCGGAACCCGTTCACGTCCGGCGTGTAGGCGTGGCCCGCCTGCTGGCCCGCCTCGAACCACGCCCCGAACAGCGGGTTGGTCGCCGGACCGCGCTCCAGGACCAGCGGTCCGCCGTGGCCGCGGAACGGATCGTCCGGCGCGGACGCGGTGGCGTCCTCCATCCGCCGGAAGTACGGCAGGCAGTGCGCGTAGGACCAGGTCGCCATTCCCGGGTCGGCCGCCCAGCGTTCGTAGTCGAGCGGGTTGCCGCGCTGGAAGATCATGCCGTTGATGCTGGAGCTGCCGCCGAGCAGCCGCCCCCGCGCGTGGAAGATGCGGCGACCGCCCATGTGCGGCTCCGGCTCGGATTCGTACCGCCAGTCGTAGAAGCGGCTGCCGATGGGGAACGTGAGGGCGGCCGGCATGTGGATGAACACGTCGAACCGCCAGTCCGGGCGGCCCGCCTCCAGCACCAGCACGCGCGTTCCCGGGTCGGCCGAGAGCCGGTTGGCCAGCACGCAGCCCGCCGACCCGCCGCCGACGATCACGTAATCCCAGACTCGCTCCGCCACGCTCCCTCCCGTGTCGTGGCCG
>VGPE01000096.1 GCA_016875645.1 Chloroflexota bacterium | reverse complement strand
CGGTCGCCGCGGCGGCGCCCGGCCGCTCCGGGCGCCCATTCGAGCGCCACTTCGGCCCGGTTGCCCCGGAGGACCGCGACACGTTTCTGCGCGCCATGCCCAACGCGATCGTCGCCACGTACCGCCGCGAGACCGGGCCCAACCTGAGCCCGCTCTGGTATCTCTGGACGGGCGAGGAGTTCTGGATCTCCACCCTCACCTGGACCGCCAAGGTGAAGAACCTGCGGCGCGATTCCCGGATGAGCCTCTGCATCGATGACCCGGTCGGCGGCGAGTACGTGACCGCATATGGGCGCGCCCAGATCGTCGAGGACGGCACGGTCCGCGAGCGGACGCTCCGGTTGATCCGCAAATACCGAGCCGAAGAGGACGTGCTGCCCCACTGGGAGCGCGTCGCCGCGGACCGGGTGATCCTGATCCTGCGTCCGGACGAGATGGTCTGGCGGGACTGGTAGGCTGCACGCCACGACGACGACGGCCGGCGAGTCGGCCGCCCGCGGACGTCCCCGGCACGCGACCACTGACTGACCTTGTGACCACTGACTGACCGTGTCCGAGTACCGCCGAACCGTTTCTGACCGCGGCCCGTCGATCGTCGGCCCGATCGCGGTGGCCCTCGCGCTCGGAGCGATGATCGTCATCGCCATGCTGGTCCAGGCGGCGGGATCCGCCGGCAGGCCGCTGCCGACGCCGCCGCGCGTCGCCGGCGCGACTGCGACACCTCGGCCCGCGGCCACACCGCTGCCGTCGACGTCACCCGGGTCCAGTGCGGAGCCGTCCGCCGATGCATCCGCCGAGCCGAGCGAGGAACCGACCGAGAGCCCGTCCCCGGGCCCGACCGATCTGCCGACGCCGCCCGCGTCGCTCAACCCGCCGCCGACCGAGGGCCCGTTCGCCATGAATCTCTACGGCGACGGCGACTTCATGTCCCAGATCGACGTGACCTACTCCATCGCCGCCTCGATGCTGACCATGCGCAACATCATGGTCGAGGGCTGGGATCGCCGGCAGGCGACGCAGCGCCAGTATCACCAGCTCGCGCGCGAGCTCTCGCCGCAGCCGCTCGACGGTCAGGGCGCGGAGCCCGAGGGGTGGGTCGGCGGACTCAACGAGCTGGGCTTCGGGCCCTATGAGCTGAGCATCCAGCCAACCTTCGAGGATGCAGTGGCCGCGATCGCGCGCGCCATCCGGTTCACCGGCCGGCCCGTCGGATTGCTGATCTGGCGTGGCGCCCATACCTGGGTGGTGTCGGGCTTCGAGGCCGATGCCGACCCGGCGTTCACCACCGAGTTCCAGGTCAACGGCCTCTACATCGAGGACGTCTGGTACCCCAAGACCAGCCAGAGCTGGGGGGACCGCCCCGAGCCCAGCTCGCTCATCCCGCTCGACCTCGTGGGCGAGGAGTTCCTGCCCTGGAAGCGGCCAAGCAAGGATTACCCGGACCGCGACGGCCAGTTCGTGCTGGTGCTGCCGGTCCTCGATTCGGGCGTCGGGACGACGTAGCCGCGACCAACCGCGACGACGGACGCGGGGCCACCTCGCGACCCCGGCCACGGGGCAGGTCCACGTCCCGCCGCGTCCGCCTCGCGATCTGGTTGACCGGGGGCACTCGCCGCGGGCGCCGCGCGCTCCGCGCGGGACAAAGAGAGACCCACGCCGAACCGGCGTGGGTCAGTGATCGAATTCGGGGCGGTGATCCGTCGCGACCGCGCCCTCCGTGGTCGCTGGCCCGGATCACCCGGGCCTGCCGGCCCGCGTGTCGCTGCTGATGTTCCCGGCCCTGGGAACGGTTGCGGGATTGCTCGCGCCTCGCGTCGCATCCGCCGTGCTCGGCAGCGGCGCCGCGGCTTCCACCGCATCCGCGCTCCGACCGTACATTCGGCTCGACCGGCTGGAGGACTGAAGCATCGGCAAGTCTCCCGGCCTCCATCTTCGCGCAGGGACGGGCCGTCGACACGGCCGAGTGGGACACGTATGGACGGCCAGGGGCGGCGCACTGCCGCCCGGACGTTCGGCCCCGGATCAGCCTGCCGTCCGGTCCCGGAGCCGCACGAACTGGAGGTCGGCGCGCCCGTCCGGGCCGGCATACGTGTGGAGGACGGCCGCAATCTCACCATTCCCGAGCGAAACCATGTCCGGGTAGCCGCACAGGCCGCCCGGGATGTGGCGCGCGGTCGCGTCCGAATACAGTTGCCCGCCCAACTGCCAGGTCCGGCCGCCGTCGCGCGAGGTGGAGACCGAGACGCCGTGGCGGGCCGGATCCTCGTCCCGGTAGGCGCACAGCAGCGTGCCGTCGGCCAACTTGAACAGCTTGATGTTGGCGGCGCGGAAGCCCACCTTGCGCAGGCCGTGCCAGGTGCGCGCCTCGTCGTCGGAGAACGCGATCCAGCCTTCCTTCTCGACCATCTCGCGGATGACCGCGATGAACCGGTCGCCGTCGGTTCGAATGAGGTCCGTGTCCGCGAAGTTGCGCGCCGGGTCGGCGGCGATGATCACGGGCGGAGTGAAGTCGAGGTCCTCGGGCCCGGTCGTCTACACGCCGGCCATCCACTCGAGGTCACGGCCCTTCGTCCCGATCACGGACCAGATGAGTCGCCCGTCGGCGCGCGGGAACGGGTTGGATGTGCCATAGAACTCGGTCCACATCGGGTAGAGGCTGATCTCGTCGGTCACGTCGGACCAGGAGCGGCCCCCGTCCCGCGACGTCGTGGCACCCGCGAACCAGCCGGCGAACGGTTCGTCGCCACCCAGGCTCGCGTCGAACTTGACGCGCCCCACCAGCAGGTGCAGCAGGTCGTCCCGGACGTGGGCGATGCCGCCCAGGGGGAGCGAATCCCAGCCCGGCACGGCGTAGACGGGAAACGGCTCGTCCCACGTCGCGCCGTCGTCGTCGGAGTGGGTCAGCATGACCGCGCCGTCGTTGACGTGGTCAGGACCCGTGCCCATCAGAAAGGCCATCAGCAGCCGGCCGTTCGCCAGCCGGCGCAGGGACGCGGCGCCGCGCCGGCGGATCGCGGGCGAACGGAAGAGTGCGCGCGCCTCCAGCACTTCGATGGGCGCGTCCGGCAGCAGTCTCGGGTTCGGCTCCATGATCAACCTCCGGCTGGCTCAGATTCGGGATTCTGCGACCCGGATGGGCCGGGTGACGGCGCGGGCAGTTCCGGTGGCGGTGGTGTCGGCTCCGGTGACGGTGGTGGCGGCTCCGGTGGCGGTGTCGCCGCCGTGGTCGCCGGCGGCCGCGCGACCACGAACATCAGCGCGCCGGCCAGCGTCACGACGCCAGCGACGACCAACCCGGCCGCGATCCCGAACAGGTCCGCGATGACGCCTCCGAGGAGCGGCCCGATGATCGAGGCCAGGTTCTGGACGCTGGTCTCGACCGAAGTCAGCGTCACCGCGTGTCGCTGCGGGATGGAACGCATCAGCAGGTCGAACAGGACCAGGTCGATGCCCGCGTAGACCGCCGCTCCGTAGGCCGTGATGAAGACGATCGCGATGAGGTCCGTCGAAAGCGAGAGCACGACCGGGTAGAGCGCGGCACCGATCGTCGTCGCGATCACGAGCGATCGAGTGCTCCGGCGGCGCGACTGGCGGCGCCAGAAGTTGTAGCCGAACAGCAGGATCAGTGACTGGCTCATGCCGATGATGCCGACCCACGCGTCCGAGGCGCCTGCTTCGCGGACGTACCAGAGCGGGATCAGCGGCACCGCGAGGCGGGTCCCGAGCGTGAACACGAAATGCCGCAGGACGAACGCCTGGAACGGGCGGTGGCGGTTCAGAAGGTCGGCGAAGCTCCGCAGCCGTGAGCGAACCGATGCGCCGGGCTCGCGAGTGACCGGCGGGTGGTCGGGCAGCCGGATCCGGTTCGCGTAGTAGGCGGCCACCACGCCTGCGACCGAGAAGACCACGAAGACGATCTGGTAGTTGAGCGGAAACGCCACCCATTCGAGGAGCTGGCCCGCGACGGCGACGGTGATGGCCGTCGTGAGGCCCATCACGCTCCAGCGCATGGAGAGCAGGTCGTAGCGACCGCGCGGGCCGGCGGCGCCGTCCATGACGGCGTAGAAGGCGACCATCCCGATCGTCGACGGAATGGTCATGAACGCCCAGAGCACCAGCACGATCACGACGGCTTCGGCGGGCGGCACAAGAACGACCGCAACGGCCGTGGCCGCATAGACGAGTTGCGAGGCGCCGCGAGAGCGCGAATACCAGGGCACGACATTGCGCCGCTGCTGGATGTAGGCGCCCAGCGGGATCGAGAACAGGAAGCCGGCGAGCGCCGGGATCGCGGTGAGCAGGCTGATCTCGAGGTTGGTCGCGCCCAGGCGCACGAGGAAGACGGGTAGGAAGATGCCGGCCGCGTTCGCGACGCCCATCGCCGCGGATTCCAGCTGGACGGAGAGGTAGTTGTGGCGCCGGACCGCCGACGACGCCGTTTCCGGGGGCGGCGTCCAGCCCAGCAGGCGGGCCGCGGTCCCGACCGGCTGCTTCACGTCAGATGGCGTCGCGGGGCAGGGGCCCTCTGATCAGGTCAACCGGCCGCGGCCGACGAGCGGGATCAGCGCCGCGACCCGGTTGCCGCGGAGCCCGACGAAGTGATTGTGGAGGAACGTCGTCGTATCGCTGTAGCCGGGCAGGAACTCCAGGCGGTCGCCGATGGCGACGGGCGCTGCGCCCTCGGCCAGCTCGAGGTTGCCGTGTTCGGCGGACAGGTACTCGAGGGTCAGGCCGCCGCGGTTGACCACGATCGGCCGCCCGCTCTCGCCGTCGGACATCGTCTTGAACCCCGCATCCATGATCACCCGCGTCGGCTTGGGCCGGCTGGTGACCGTGGCGACGACGGTGAGCGCGTACTCGAAGTCGTCGGCCATGTGGCACTCCTCGCCGTAGAAGCGGTCCATGAAACACGCCCCGCCGGCCTGGATCTCGGTCATGCCATCGATCAGCCCCGAGACCATGTACGTGCCGGAGCCACCGCCGCTGACGATCTTCACCTCCAGGCCGTCGCGCTCGATCAGCCGCCGCGATTCGATCATCGCGCCCATCTGCTCGCGCGCCTGGCGCTCCTTCTCCTCGAGTGGCCAGACGGTCAGGAGGTGCCCCTCGTAGCCCATCAGGCCCATGAACCGCACGCCCGGGGTCTTGTCGATGAGCCGCGCGAGGTCTCGGGCCGCCTCGCCGGGCGCCACGCCCGTCCGCTCCATGCCGACGTTGAGGTCCACGAGCATCGGGATCTCGACGCCGGCAGCGATTCCCGCCGCCGACGCCATGCCGACGTGCGCGGGGCTGTCGGCGCAGGTGATGACCTCGGCCCGCCTGTTGAGGGCAGCGAGGCGGTCGAACTTCTGGCGGCGGCCCTGCTCGTTGGCCACGAGGACGCTGCGGATGCCGTGGTCAACCATGACCTCGGCCTCGCTCACCTTCGCGCAGGTGATCCCGATCGCGCCGAGCTCCACCTGGCGCCGCGCGATCGCGGGCGACTTGTGGGCCTTGCTGTGCGGGCGCCAGTCGACCCCCTGGTCGCGCAGGAAGTCGGAGATCTTGCTCGCGTTGCGCTCGAAGCGGTCCAGGTCCAGCAGCAGCGCCGGCGTATCGATCTCGTCCTTCGGAAGGCCGATCAGATCGGCCTGCCCGGCAGGCTCCGGGTGCCCCGCGAAGGGCTCGCGGAAGGGCTCGGACGCGGTGGCCGATGCGGGGGCACCGGCCGTGCCGGTCGAGGCTCCTGCCACGTGTTCTCCTCTGCTACGCTGGCCCGCCGGCGCACCTCGCACGCACGTTGGCCCGGCGATTCTACCCAGCCGCCGCTGCCGACACGGCCTTGTCGCCGCCGGAGCCGGGTCGCGTCCGCCGCCATTGCACATGGGGAGTGTTTCGCCGTGAAGGTGAGTGCCGCCGTCGCCCAGATCCTCAAGCGCGAGGGCGTGGAGTTCGTCATCGGCTACCCGGTGAACCACATCATCGAGTCCGCCGCCGAGGCCGACATCCGCACGATCATCGTGCGCCAGGAGCGGACCGGCCTCCACATGGCCGATGCGGTCTCGCGGGTCACGTCGGGGCGGAAGATCGGCGTCTTCGCGATGCAGATGGGCCCGGGCGCCGAGAACGGGTTCGGCGGCGTGGCGCAGGCATACGCGGACTCGGTGCCGATCATCGTGTTCCCGGGCGGCTACGACCGCGCGATCTCGTCGGTGCGGCCGAACTTCAACGCGGTGGTCTCGTACCAGTCGATCACCAAGTGGATCGAGCAGGTCAACCTGCCGGCCGAAACGCCCAACGCCATCCGGCGCGCGTTTGCCCAGGCCCGGAACGGACGTCCGCGGCCGGTCGCGGTCGAGATCCCGTGGGACGTGATGGACATCGACATCGACTGGTCGCCCGCGTCGTGGGTCTCGCCCGCGCGGACCCGATCGGCGCCCGATCCCGATGGCGTGCGCGAGGCGGCCCGGATCCTTGCCGGCGCGGCGCGCCCGGTGATCTACGCCGGCCAGGGCGTCCACTACGCCGAGGCCTGGCCGCAGTTGCGGCAGCTCGCGGAGCTGCTCGAGGCGCCGGTCACGACCAGTCTCCAGGGCAAGAGCGCGTTCCCCGAGAACCACCCGCTCTCGCTGGGCTCCGGCGGGCGCGCCGTCCCGAAGCCCGTGCGCTGGTTCCTGGACCGCTCGGACGTCATCTTCGGGATCGGCTGCTCGTTCGGGGCGACGGGCTACGGCGTCGCGATGCCGAAGGGCAAGACGGTGGTCCACGCCACCCTGGACCCGGACGACCTCAACCTCAACGTGCCGATCTCGCTGGGCCTGGCCGGTGATGCCGCGCTGACCCTCGACGCGCTGATCGCCGAGCTGCGGAGCATTCTTCCGGCGGGCGGCCGTGGGCGACGCGCGGCAGTCGAGGCTGAGGTGGCCAAGGTCCACGGCGACTGGATGCGCGAGTGGCTGCCCAAGCTGACCTCGAACGAGACCCCGATGACGCCCTACCGCGTCATCCACGACCTCATGGAGGCCGTGGACGTCTCCAACGCGATCATCACCCACGACGCGGGCTCACCCCGCGACCAGCTCTCGCCGTTCTGGCGGCCGACATCACCGCTGGGCTACCTCGGCTGGGGCAAGTCAACGCAGCTGGGCTATGGCCTCGGGCTGGCGATGGGCGCCAAGCTCGCCCGGCCCGACAAGCTCTGCATCAACGTCATGGGCGACGCCGCGATCGGGTTCACCGGCATGGACTTCGAGACGGCCGTCCGCGAGCGCATCCCGCACCTGACGGTCGTGCTCAACAACTTCTCGATGGCGATCGAGCTCGACGTGATGCCCGTGTCGGGCGCCAAGTTCGGCTCCACCGACATCAGCGGCAACTACGCCGACATGGCCAAGGCCTTCGGCGGCTACGGGGAGCGCGTGACGGATCCGGCCGAGATCAAGGCCGCCGTCCGGCGGGCCGTCGCGGCCACGGAGGCCGGCCAGCCGGCGCTGCTGGAGTTCATCACGTCGAAGGAGCAGGCGTTCTCGCTCTACCCCGTCGGCTCCACCGACTGATCCCGCGCGGATTCGCGGTCTACCAGTCCCAGCGATGGTATGTGGGCAGATCGGGCCGAAGGCCGCACGAAGTTGACGGAATCGGTTGACTTGCCAGCTGAAACGGCCTCCTTCGACGCACACCATCGCCACCACTGGTAATCCGCGACATTCAGGCGCGACGGCAGCCGACCGCGGTCACGTGATCCCCAGCCGCCTCGCCAGCCGGCCGACCCGTGGCAGCAGCTCGGTGAGGGGCTCCACGCGCGAGCCGTCGGCCGACGGGCCGGCCAGCGCCCAGAGTTCGTAGAGGTCGAAGCCGTCCAGGCGCTCATCGCGGAACGCGAACTCGAAGTCCTCGAGGTAGCGGTCCGCGCGGACGCCGGTGCGCCGCGTATTCCCATCCATCGCGTAGCGGTTCAGGTAGAGGGGCACCCCGTGGCGGCGCGCCTCGACGATAGTCTCCTCCACGAAGGACTCGCGCAGGAGTTCGCCGAGGTCGTCGATCGGTGGCCCGAGGCGCTCGTACCACGCCGTCCGCAGCGTGGCCGAATCCACCAGCCCGGACGCCAGCCACTCGCGCCACCCGAACTCGAGTTTGGCGGGGAAGCCCATCAGCTGGCCATGGACGGGGTTCGGGCGGAATGCCTCGGTGTGGAGGTGGACCTGGAGCGGCAGCCCGGCCGCGCGAAGCGCTTCGCGCGCGCGGCGCAGGAACTGCGTGTACACGTCGCCGCGAACGCGGGCGATCGTCGCCAGGTCCGGCCGCTCCCCTGGCCGGGGGCGCGCAGGGCCCTCCATCGTCGTCGCCGCCGGCTCGATCTCCGCGGCGGCCAGCACCTCGGGGTTGAAGCCGTAGGCGAACGGCTCGTCGGTGTGGGTGCCGTGGGCGGAAATGCGGATGTCCACGCCGTCAACGCCGGCCGCGATGAGGGAGCGCAGCCAGGCCAGCCAGGCGTCCTGGATGGCCGGTACGGACTCGCAGGGGGCGCCGCCGAGGGTCTCGTTGACGCCGAGGGCGAACGCGATGCAGCCGCCCTGCGGGGTATCCCAGGCCGCCGACTGGGCGCGGTTGTCGGCATCGAGCGCGTACTGGAACAGCCCGTAGCCGCAGTCGAACTCGAGACCCTGGCGGCGGAAGTCGCGGTTGAGGTTCGCGGTGGCGCTGCGGGTGGCGACGACGGTGCGGATGGGGCGGCCGTCTCTGTCGAGTGCCTCGATCATGTGCCGGGCGGTGTTGCGGAAGTCAGGGCCTGGGGCCCTCGGCTCGCCGTCGCGAAGTCGCGTGGTGACGAGCGTGAAGGGGTCGTCCAGGTGGACGTTCTCCAGCACCAGCGATCTGACTGGCGCGCCAGCGCGCGTCACCACCCGCCCGAAGTAGTCGCGCACCTCCGCCGGGGCCGGGCGGACCTCTTCGCGGACGGTGAACGTCTCGAGGTGGCGGCGGCGACGGTAGCGGTCGTTGCGCCGGCTGGTGTGGAACTCCAGGTCGGCGGCGGTGATGCGGGTGGGGGTGTCGTCGGACTTGGTGAGGCGGATGGCGGCGATGTCGCTGGGGCGGGGAGCGGGCCGGGCCGGGATCGTCGACGGGTCGCGGGCGATGCGTGCCGCCGGCTGCCCTTGGAGCCACGCGTACGGGTCGTCCAGCCAGCCCCCGATGCGCGGCAGCGCCCGGCCGTCCTCGGGCGGGGTTGCGTGGGAGGTCACGGTGGCGCCCGCGAACGGCTTCATGACCGCGTACAGCTCCATGCCGTTGGCGTGGGCGGCGTGGACGGCCGCCGCCAGCGGGTCGCCGAGGCGCGCGATCGTGGCGGGGCCGTGGCGGCGCCGGGCGAGGATGGGGGAGTAGAGGGGCGACGCGGGGTCGATCGATCCGTACGACAGCCAGTTCACGCGCCGGACGCCCGCCTCGCGCAGGAGCCGCATCGCGTCGGCGAGCAGCTCGGGCGATAGGTGCCGATCTCGAGGTCGTCGGGGAAGTCGACGGTCGCCGAGAGGAGGAAGGGCCGGGTGCGGGCGGTCATGCGGGTGCGGGCGGTCATGCGGGCCGGGCGGTCATGCGGGCCGGGCGGTCATGCGGGCCGGGCGATTGGCGCGCCGGCCAGGCCGCGGTT
>VGPE01000095.1 GCA_016875645.1 Chloroflexota bacterium | reverse complement strand
CGCAGTGTGCCAGGCCGCGGACGCGGTGTTCCTCGGCGCCTGCGGCGGGCCCAAGTGGGACAACGTCGACCCGAAGATCCGTCCGGAGCAGGCGTTGTTCCGCCTGCGGCGTGAGCTCGGCCTGTTCGCGAACATCCGGCCGGTGACGGTCGCGCGGGCACTTGCGCATTCGTCCCCGCTGCGGCCCGAGCTGCTTGCGGATGTCGACCTCCTGATCCTGCGCGAGTTGACCGGCGGCCTCTACTTCGGCAAGCCGTCCGAGGAGCGCACCGCGGCCGACGGCTCGCGCGAGGCCGTGGACACCATGCTCTACACGGAAGCCGAGATCCGGCGGATCGTCCGGCTTGGCTTCGAGCTGGCCCGGGCGCGGCCGCGCAAGAAGCTGACCAGCGTGGACAAGCAGAACGTCCTCGCCACGTCGCGGCTGTGGCGCAGGGTCGTGATCGAGGAGCAGGCGAACTTCCCGGACGTCGCGGTGGACCACAAGCTGGTCGACGCGGCGGCGATGCTGCTCATCAAGTGGCCGGGCGCGTTCGACGTGATCGTGACCGAGAACCTGTTCGGCGATGTGCTGTCCGACGAGGCGAGCGTGCTCGCGGGCTCGCTCGGCATGCTGCCCTCGGCGTCGATCGGCGAGCGGCGAACTGCGCACGGGCTGCACGGCCTGTACGAACCGATTCACGGCTCGGCGCCGGACATCGCCGGCCGTGACCTCGCCAACCCGATCGGCACCATCCTCTCGGGGGCGATGCTGCTGCGCTGGTCCTTCGGCCGCGACGACGCGGCGCGCGCGATCGAGGCCGCGGTGGATGCCACGCTCGTCGACGGCGTCCGGACGCGGGACCTGCTCGTGGCCGGCGAAGAGGAGCGCGGCTACGTGCGGGTGGTCGGGACCGTGAGCATGACCGACGCCATCCTGGCACGCCTGGCCGAGCCGGCGGCGGTCCGGTAGCGTCCATGGCCGACCCCGTGGCCGTCCGGCTCTACGACACCACGCTGCGGGACGGGGCGCAGCGCGAGGGGCTGGTCCTTTCGCTGGCCGACAAGCTCAAGATCGCCCGCCGCCTCGACGACTTCGGCATGCCCTACGTCGAGGGCGGCTGGCCGGGCTCCAATCCGAAGGACGGTGAGTTCTTCGCGGCGGCCAGGTCGATGACCTGGCGGAACGCGCGTCTGGTGGCGTTCGGGTCCACGCGCCACCGTGCGAACCGGCCCGAGGAGGACCCGAACCTCCGAGCGCTCGTCGCGGCTGCGACGCCGGTTGTGACCCTCTTCGGCAAGTCGTGGCTGCTCCACGTGCGCGACGTCCTGGGCGCGACCGCGGAGGAGAACCTCGCGATGATCGAGGACTCGCTTCGGTTCGCGGGCGGCGGCGGGCGAGCCGAGCTGGTGTACGACGCCGAGCATTACTTCGACGGGTTCAGGGACGATCCTGACTACGCGCTGGCGACGCTGCGCGCCGCGTTGGGCGGTGGCGCCCGGACGCTGGTCCTGTGCGATACGAACGGCGGCACGCTCACCGACGAGCTGGTCGCGATCATCCTCGCCACCCAGAACGTCATGGACCGGTTCGGGGCGACGGCGGGGCGGGATCTCGCGTGGGGGATCCACGTCCACGACGACGCGGGGCTGGCAGTCGCCAACTCGTTGGCCGCCGTGGGCGCGGGGATCCGCCATGTCCAGGGCACGATCAATGGCTACGGCGAACGCTGCGGCAACGCCAATCTGGTCACGATCCTTGCGAACCTGGCCCTCAAGACAGACCTCGCGGTGGAGCCGGCGGGTCGCCTCGGCGAGTTGACGGACCTGGCGCGCTACGTGGCCGAGATCGTGAACATCGCGCCGGACGACCACGCGCCCTACGTCGGGCGCTCGGCGTTCGCCCACAAAGGGGGAGTCCACGGTGCTGCGGTCGCCCGGGTGGAGCAGGCCTACCAGCACGTCGACCCGGCCGTCGTGGGCAATGTGTCCCGCCTGGTCGTCTCGGAGCTCGGCGGGCGCGCGAACACCCAGCTCCGGGCCGAGCAGCTCGGCCACCAGCTCGACGGTGTCGACCCGCTCGAGCTTTCGCAGCTGATCAAGCGCCTCGAGGCGGAGGGCCTCGCGTTCGAGGGGGCGGAGGGCTCGTTCGAGCTCCTCGTCCATCGCTCGCGGGCGGGCTACGCGGCGCCGTTCCGGGTGCTGGACTTCACGGTGCTCGTGGAGCAGCGGGCCGGCGCGGAGCTGCGGGCGGAGGCGACGGTCAAGGTCTCGGTGGACGGCGAGGTGCTCCACACCGCGGCCGACGGCAACGGCCCCGTCAACGCCCTCGACGCGGCGCTGTGCAAGGCGCTCGCACTGTTCTATCCGGGCCTCGCGGACGTGCACCTGATCGACTACAAGGTGCGCATCCTCGACGGTGGCGCGGCGACGGCCGCCCGGACGCGGGTGATCATCGACTCCACGGACGGCGTCCGCGAGTGGTCCACGATGGGCAGCGACACCAACATCATCGCCGCGTCGGCCGCGGCGCTGGTCGACTCGCTCGAATACGCGCTCTGGAAGTCCGGCGCGCAGTTGCGGCGCCGAGACGAGCGCCAGCTCCCGAGGCTGGAGGAGGTCGGCGCATCATGACCACGCCCCGTTCAGAGCCACTGACGGGCGCCCTGCACCTTGCCCGCTGGATCATCAACAGCGGCAGCAACATCGTGTCGCGCGGAGCGGTCCAGATCGTCTCGGACGACCATCGCTGGGAGGCGACGGGCGAAGGGAACGGCCCGATCGACGCACTCTATGCCGCAGTCGATCGGGCGTTGGCTGGAGTCCTGTCGGGCCACCCTCGCCTGCTCTCGTTCGAGCTGCGGGCCCTGGCCGAAGGCCCGGACGCCGAAGGCATGGCCCGGGTGCGGATCGCGCCGCCCGCGGGCGCGACGGGGGCCCGGGCGTCGGGCCAATACGAGGGCACGGGCCGATCCACGAACACGGTGGCCGCCTCGATCGAGGCCTACATCGACGCGCTCAACATGCTGCTGGCCGAGGAGCACTGGGCGGGCGCGACCGAGGACGCGGGCAACCAGCGGCGGGCACGGCGGACCGAGGAGGCCCCGCGCGCCGACTTCGACGCCTCAGCCGGCGAGATCGACACCACCGACTGGTTCAACCGCTCGCCGCGCTGACCGGGTGGAGTTCCTGCCCCGTCCGTAGACTCCCGGGCGATGGCCGATCGACCCCGCGTTGCGTTCCAGGGCGAGCCGGGCGCCTTCTCAGAGGAAGCCGCGCTCACCTTCTTCGCCTCACCCGACGTGGTGGCGCACCCCGCCTGGCGGTCGGTGTTCGAGGCGGTCCGCGACGGATCGGTGGACGCGGGCGTAATCGCCATCGAGAGCTCCCTCGCGGGCACGATCCGAGAGACCTACGACCTGCTGTTCGAGTTCGACCTGCGGATCGTGGGCGAGGTGACGGTGCCGGTGCGCCTGGCGCTGATGGCGCTGCCGGGTCAGACGGTCGAACAGATCGAGCGGGTCTACAGCCATCCCCAGGCGCTGGCCCAGGCGGACGCCTTCCTGCGCACCCGTCCCTGGAACGTGGAAGCCACCTACAACACGGCCGGGGCGGCCCGGACGATCGTGGCGAGCGGCGACCGCGGGGCGGCGGCGATCGCGTCGGAGCGAGTGGCGGGGCTCTACGGGCTCCAGGTGCTGGTGTCCAACGTCCAGAGCGGCGACGAGAACCGCACGCGGTTCGCGGTGCTCGCGCGGCCCGAGGGCGCGCTGCCGGCTGACTGGTTCCGCGAGACGGACGGGCGGCCGCGCAAGTCGACGATCGTCTTCGCGACGCCCAACGTGCCCGGATCGCTGTACCGCTGCCTGGGCGTGTTCGCGCGGCGGGGGATCAACATCTCGCAACTCGAATCGCGGCCGTCGCGGGCGGCGCGCTGGGAGTACGTGTTCTGGGCGGACCTCGACGTGGACGCCGACTCGGCGGAGGCCCGGGAGGCGTTCGCCGAGCTGCGTGGGGAGACCGCGATGCTGCGCGTGCTGGGGACGTACCCGAAGGCCGCCGAAGCGTGAGCGTGCCGGCCGGCCGGCGACTTCGCCTCGACGAGCACAATCGGAGCGAGCTGCGTGCCATGGCGGACGGCGGCGCACTGGTCGTCGTCCCGCTCGGCTCGACCGAGCAGCACGGCCCGCACCTGCCGGTCGGGACCGACTTCTGGCATGCGGAGATCGTCGCGCGGCACGCCGCGGCCGCTGCGATCGACGTCGCGCCGGACCTCTCGATCGTTGTGGCCCCCACGCTGCCGTTCGGCTCCGCGGAGATGCACCTTCCCTTTGGCGGCACGATCTCGCTCCCGGCCGACCTCTACCTGCGCGTGGTGATGGCCGTGGGCGAGTCGCTGGTGACGGCCGGGTTCCGGCGCCTCTATCTGCTCAACGGCCACGGCGGCAACCACGAGCTGGTGACCGTGGCTGCGCGCGACCTTGCCCAGCGTAATCCGATCGTGTGCGTGGCCGGCTCCTGGTGGAACGTCGCGTTCGACGCGCTGGTCGCCGACGGGGCGCATGCCGTGGCGCCATTCCCCGGCCATGCGGGTGCGTTCGAGACGGCGTTCGTGCGAGCCGCGCGACCGGAGCTGCCGCTGGATGAGGTGCCCGTCCGGCCGATCCCCCCGGACGCGGCACCGCCCGACGAGCGCCGCCTCTACGACCTGGAGCGAATCGCCCGCCACGACTTCTGGAGCGCGATGGACGGCTACACCGACGACCCGTCGCTGGGCACCGCGGAGTGGGGCGCGCGCTCGCTGGATGTGTCCGTGGAGGCCGTGGCGCGCCGCTTCGAGGCGACGGCGCGGATGGAACTGCCGCCGGGGTAGGGCCCTGACGATCGCCCCAGGTGCTCCCAGCGTGCCAAGCCGCGGCCGGGCCCCGCGCTGTGTGCTGGGTGGAGCGTCAGGCATGCCACTGGTCTGGCGGATCACCATGCGGAACGCCGGGCGTTCCTGAATGCGTGCCCGGTCGCGCCTTGGAACACGCGGGGGACCGGGCGCTCCGTCCCGAGCGTTCCGACGGCGACCCGACGGCAGCCGGTGCGGGCACCTTCTGGAGGAGCCAGCGCCAGCCGATCAACGGTGGGTGAATGACGGCATAACGGCGAGATACGTGCCCCATGTGAGACTCGCCGCATGGCAACTCGCGAACGCCCGGCTGACCGCGGGGCGGCCAAGGGATTTCGGCTGCTCCGGGCGATCGGGGCCGAGTTGCGGGCCGCGCGGATCGATCGCGGCCTGAGCGCGCGGGACGTTGCGGCCGCGCTCGGCTGTTCGCATACAACAGTCCTGCGGACGGAGAAGGCTTTCGTTCGCGGTACTGGACTCGTATTCCTCGGCCGGCATGCGGCCGTCGTCGGCCTGGACTTGTCGGCTCGGCTCTACCCGGGCGGCCCACCGATCCGCGACGAATCGCATGTAGCGCTGCTCGAACGGTTCCGAGCGCGGCTCCATCCCTCACTGCGTCGGGCGACCGAGGTCCCACTCGCGCTTCCCGGCGACCAGCGCGCCTGGGATGTGCAGATCGGCGGCGTTGCGTGGCGATATGGCGTCGAGGCGGAGACAGGCCCGCAGGACGGGCAGGCGCTGAAGCGCCGGCTGGAGCTCAAGCGGCGCGACAGCGAGGTCGATGGCGTCATCCTGCTGCTCCGGGAGTCGCGACGATGCCGGGAGTTTCTCGACGCGGTGCGCCCGATGTTCCTGGCCGACTTCCCGGTCTCCGCTCGGATCCTGTTGGAGCGCCTGGGTGCGGGTCGTGACCCCGGCGGCAGCGGGATCTTGCTGCTGTGAACCGGACGGTGCGATGCGCCGCGCCCGGGACGTCAGGTGCATGAGACGGTGCGGTGCGCCGCGCCTCCGCGCCGTCAGGTGCATGGGACGTGCCAAGCCGCAGCCGGGCCCCGCGCCGTGTGCTGGGTGGAGCAGTGGGGATGCCACGGGTATGTTGAGTCACCAGGCGGAACTCCTGGCGTTCCGGAATGAGCGCCCGGTCGCGCCTTGGAATTCCCGAGGGACCGGACCCCGAGGGACCGGACGCACGCGGCCACGCGGCCACGCGGCCCGCGGCTCCGCGACGCCGGTTCCCCTCAGGCCTTCCGCGCGCTCCTCGGATCGAGGGCGTCCCGCAGCCCGTCGCCGATGAAGTTGATCGCCAGGACCACCAGCGCGATCGCGAGCGCGGGCGGGATCCACGTCCAGGGCTGCAGTTGCAGGAGGCCGCGCTCTGGGCCTAGTTGACCATGTTGCCCCAGGATGGGGTCGGTGGCTTCACGCCCAGGCCCAGGAAGGACAGCGCGGACTCCAGCAGGATCGCCTGGGCCGTATAGAACGTGGCAGCGACCGAGAGCGGCCCGAAGATGTTCGGCAGCAGGTGGCGCAGCATGATCGCCGTGTTGCTCACCCCCACGATCCGCGCCGCGGTCACGAACTCCGCCTCCCGCAGCGTGAGGTACTGGCCGCGGACCAGACGCGTGATCTGGGGCCACGTGAGCAGCGCGATCACGATCAGGACCGACTGGAGCGACGGCCCGACCACCGACACGAACACCGCCACCAGGAGCAGGGCGGGCATCGAGAGGATCGTGTCGGTCAGGCGGCCGATGACCTGGTCCACGACGCCGCCGTAGACCCCGGCCAGGATGCCCAGCAGCGTCCCGATCACGATGGAGATCGCGACGGCGCCGAAGCCGACGGTGAGCGAGGTCCGCGATCCGAACGCCACCCGCGTCCAGACGTCGTAGCCGAGGACGTCCGTCCCGAACGGGTGGGCCAGGGACGGCGGCAACTTGATCGAGTGGAGGTCGAGGACTTCGGGCGGGTAGGCCGTGATCAACGGGGCCGCCACGGCCATGAACACCACGAGGCCCAGGACGACCAGCCCGCTGATCGCGAGGCGGTGGCGCAGGAAGCGCCGAATCGCCATGCGAACCAGGGTGTCGTGCGCGAGGACGACCTGCCGTGTATCGACCGCGCCGCCGGACGTCGTCGTCTCCGGGGCGGTCCCACCGGGGTCCGCCACGTCAGGCTCGCGCGCCGAGGCGCACGCGCGGGTCCACGACCCCGTACAGGATGTCGGTGATAAGGTTGCTCACGAGCACGCCGGTCGCGACGACGAGGATCACGCCCATCATCAGAGCCGCGTCACGTCCGGTCGCGGCCTTGACGGCCAGCTGGCCCATCCCCGGCCAGCCGAAGAGCGACTCCGTGATGACGGCGCCGGCGACCAGGTCGGGCAGGGTCAGGCCGACGATCGTGATGATCGGGATGAGCGCGTTGCGGAAGCCATGACGCAGCAACACGATCCTGCCGCGCAGGCCCTTGGACCGCGACGTGGTCATGTATTCGGTGTTCAGGACCTCGAGCATCGACGCCCGTGTATAGCGCGCCAGCGGCGCCGAGAGCTGGATCGACAGCAGCACGACGGGCATCACCATGTGGGCCGCCAGGTCGCCCAACGAGAACGGCTTGCCCAGGGTGATCATGCCCGTCGTCGGCAGGATCTTGAGCGCGGCCCCGAAGATGTAGATGAGCACGAGGCCGGTCACGAAGGTCGGAATCGCGATGAACGATGTCGAGAAGGCGGTGACGAGGTAGTCGACGACGCCGTACTGCCGGACGGCGGCCACGATCCCGAAGAGGATTCCGGCGGTGGTGCCCACGACGAGCGCCACCGTCATGAGGATCAGCGTCGGCCCAAGTCGGACCAGGACCTCCTGGGTGACGGGCAGCTTGTTCACGACCGAGTAGCCGAAGTCGCCCTGGACCACGTCGCCCAGCCAGATGACGTAGCGGACGGGCACAGGCTGATCCAGTCCCAGGGCGCGGCGCGCTGCCTCGACCTGCTCGGTCGACATCTGGGCCAGGATCTCGGGGTCGATCCGCGACGTCAGGGGATCGCCGGGCGCCAGCGACAGGGCGCCGAACGCAAGGACGGTGATCCCGAACAGGACAGGGATCGAGATGAGGATGCGGCGAACGATATAGGTGCCCATCGACGGCCTTCGAGTCAGCGCGCTGCGGACGCCGAAGGAACGTCGATGGGCACGAGGGTCACCTCAGGACCGGATGATCAGACGGTCGCTACGGGGCGAGCGTCCACTTCTCGACTTCCGCGAAGCTCTCGCGCGCCAGCGCGTGGATGTCCGGGGTGAGCTTCTCGGTGTATGCGTCGGTGTGAGCGACGGCCCACAGCCAGTCGTACGGGGCGCCGGCGTTGATGATCCGGCCGGCGTCTCGGTAGGCCTCCTGCTGGGCGGCCACGTCGCCGGATTCGGCGGCCTTCTTGAACAGCGCGTCGAACTCGGGGGTGCCGTACTTGGTGCCCACGGGCTTGACGCTGTTGAAGATGCCGGCAGCCTTCCACGGTCCGAGACCCGGCGAGCCGCAGCACTGGAGGCTGACTTCGTAGTCGGTGCCGGAGATCGCCGCGGTCCAGCCCGCGTCGTCCATCGGCATCATCTCGTGGACCATGCCGATCTTGGTCAGGTCGGCGTCGAGCGCGGCCGCGATCTCGTTCCACCCGACCTGCTGGGTCGAGTAGATGATCCGGACGCCCTTCGCGGCGTCGTACTTCCCGTCGGCCGCGGCCGCGGCGAGCAGCTCCTTGGCCTTGTCGGGGTTGTGCTCGTAGCGCTCCAGCTCCGGGTCGTCGGGGTTGAAGCCGGCATCGATCCAGAGCAGGCGCCCGGCGCCGCCGAACACCGTCTCGAGCAGGGTCTTGCGGTCGAACGCGAAGTTGATGGCCTGCCGGACCCGCGGGTCGTTGATCTGCGGGTTCGGGGTGAGGCACTGGAGCGTCATCTGGCCCACGCCCGGCACCTGGACCACCTTCACGCCGGCAACGGTCTTGAGCACGTCGTAATCGCTCGGCTTCATCTCGAGCGCCAGGCCGAGCTCGCCGCTTTGGAGCTGGGCCGCGGCGGTGTCCGGGTCGACCTTGAGGCGGAAGAAGATCTTGCCGATGCTCGGCGAGCCCTTGAAATAGGCCGTGTTGGCGTCGAACTCGATGAACTGGTCAGGCGTGTAGGACACGAACTTGTACGGTCCGGACCCGATCGGGCTCTTGCCGGTCACGAAGTCGCTGGCCTTGAGGACATCCCCGGTCTGCCCGTCGAGCAGGTGCTTGGGCATGATCGAGTGGGCCGCGTCAGCGAGGTTCTCTAGGAACACCGAGTTGGGGGCACCGAGCGTGAACTTGACGGTATTGGCGTCGATCGCCTCGACCGTTTCGGTGACCAGCCAGGCCGTGATCGGGTACGTCCCGACATGGCTGTCGGCGTCGGCCTTGGCGGTCGACGCGGTGTGGACGACGTCATCGGCCGTGACCGGCTTGCCGTCGTGCCACGTCGCCTTCGGATTCAGGTGGAACGTGAACTGGGTCGCGTCGGGCGAGATGTCCCAGGAATCGGCCAGATGGGGGACGATCTTCTCGGTCTGGTCTCGGGTCACCAGCGTGTTGTAGAGCAGCTGGTAGACCATGAACTGGTTGCCCGTCTGGAAGCAGATCGGGTGGAAGAAGGTTGGGAAGTCGTTGAAATGGACCATGGTCAGCGTGCCCGACGGACCGGCCGGGGTCGGCGCGGCCGTGGGCGCGGCGGTCGGCGCCGGGGTGGGTG
>VGPE01000094.1 GCA_016875645.1 Chloroflexota bacterium | reverse complement strand
GAACCGGCCACGGACGTCCTGGCCGACGATCACGTAGCCCGCCTCGACGATCTGCTCGAAGCCGAGGTAGGGATCGTTCTCGTTGCCGCCCTTGCCGTACGGCGTGCGGACGAGGATCGCGGGGAACGGGCCGCCGGCCGCGTCCGGCCGGTAGATGTCGGAGCGCAGGATCACGCCATCGCGGGTCCGCGTCTCGACGTCGCGCTCGATTCGCATGGGCGGTCGGCCTCAGCGGCTGCAGTCGGTGGACTGAAAACGTGCCATTGATTGCGCGGCGGCCGGCGATCATTCGACCGCGCAATCCTCGGGCCCGCCGCACTGCCGCGTGGCGCGACACCGTCCGGGGCGCGAGACTGGACGGCAATGACCGCGTCCACCCTGCCCACCGGAACGATCACCTTCTACTTCAGCGACATCGAGGGCTCCACCCGGCTGCTCGAGGCGCTGGGCGATCGCTACCCAGACGTGCTCGAACGCCACCGGGCGATCGTCCGCGGGGCATTCGCCCGGCACGGCGCGGTGGAAGTCAGCACCCAGGGCGATTCGTTCTTCGCCGTCTTCGCGCAGGCCCCGCTGGCGGTGGAGGCCGCGGTCGCCATCCAACGCGACCTCGCAGCCGCGTCCTGGCCCGAGGGCGCCCCGGTCCGGATCCGGCTCGGCCTCCACACGGGCGAGCCGCACGTCTCGGCGGACGACTACGTGGGCCTGGACGTGCACCGGGCGGCACGGGTGATGGCAGCCGGCCACGGCGGCCAGATCGTCGCGTCGGAAGCGACGTGCGCCCTGGCGCGGCCCGCTCTCGCCGAGGGAATCCGACTGCGCGACCTCGGCGAGCACCGGCTCAAGGACCTGTCTGCGCCCGAGCGGTTGTTCGGGGTGACCGCGGACGGCCTGGCAACGGCGTTCCCACCGCTTCGGACGCTGGACCGGACGCCGAACAACCTGCCGACGCAGCCGTCCGTGCTGGTCGGTCGGACCGCCGAGCTGCAGACGATCCGCCGGCACCTCGAGGCGCGCGCAGTCCGGCTCGTGACCCTCACGGGGCCCGGCGGCATTGGGAAGACCCGGCTCGCGCTGCAGGCAGCGGCCGACGAGGTGGATCACGTCGAGCACGGCGCCTTCTTCGTGGACTTCTCGAGCGTGCAGGATGCCGAGGGCGTGCTTCGCGAGATCGCGCGAGCCACGGGCGTTGCGGTCCCGGCGGGCAGAGATCTGCGACCGGCGCTCGCGGAGCACCTGGCGCCGCTCGAGCTGCTCGTCGTCCTCGACAACTTCGAGCAGGTCATGGATGCAGCGGACGTGGTCGCCGAACTGCTCCGCACCTGCCCTCGCCTGCGCCTGATCGTCACCAGCCGCGAGGCGCTCCGCGTGCGCGGGGAGCAGCTGCTGCCGGTTGCGCCACTGTCGCTCCCCGATCCCGCGTTCGGGACCCTCACCGCGACCGGCGTCACCACGTACGAGGCGGTCCGGCTGTTCGTTGAGCGGGCGGCGGAGGCCAACCCGGAGTTCGTCCTGACGGACGAGAACGCGTTCGTCGTTGCCGAGATCTGCGCGCGGCTCGACGGCCTGCCGCTTGCCATCGAGCTCGCGGCGGCACGGCTCCGCCTCTTCTCGGTCGAGGAACTGCGCGATCGACTTCGAAGCCGACTCGACGTCCTCCGCGGCGGGGCCCGCGACCTGCCCGAGCGCCAGCGGACGCTCCGCGGCACGATCGAGTGGAGCCACGATCTCCTCGACGAGGAGGAGCGTTCCGTGTTCGCCCTGCTCTCGATCTTCCCGTCGGCAACCATCGACGCGGTTGAGGCGGTCGCCGCGGACCTCGCCTGGCTCGCCGATGTGGACGTGATCGAGCCGCTCGAATCCCTCGTCGCCAAGAGCCTGGTCCGCAGCGTCGCGGGGGGCAGCGGGCAGCGCCTGTCGATGCTGGAGACGATCCGCGACTACGCGACCGAGCGGCTCGACGCCGACGCGGCGCGCGCCGCATCGTTGCGCCAGGCCCACGCCCTCCACTACGCCGCGCTCGCGAGTTCGAGGCTGGCCGATCTCCGCTCCGAGGGGCGCTCCGCCGCGCTTGACCAGCTGGCCGCCGAACTTGGCAACCTGACAACCGCCTGGCGCCACTTCGTGGGGCGCGTGGATCTCGCCCACCTCAATCTGCTCCTGGACGCCCTGTGGCCGCTGCACGAGGCCCGCGGCTGGTACCAGGGCGCCCTCGCCCTGATCAACGACCTGCTCGACGTCATGACCAAGTCACCGCCGGACGCCGCCCGCGCCGAGGAGGAGATCACTCTCCGGTTGAGTGTCGCCCGCGGACTGCTCGCCATCAGCGGGTACACGGGCGAGGTGGAGCGGCTCTACGGGGAGGCCATCGCACTCGTCGACGCCGCCGGTGCGCTACCGCGCCGGCTGCCCGTCCTGCGCAGCCAGGCGAGCTTTCACCTGTATCGCGGCGAGCTTGACCGGACGCTCGGGATCGGCCACCAGCTGATGCGGCTCGCCGAGCAGGAGGACGATCCTGGGCTGCGTCTCGAGGCGCACGTGATCCTCGGGCCCTCGCTGGCCTTCGCCGGTCAGGCGCGGGAGGGACTGATGCACCTCGACCGGGCGATCGAGCTGTTCGACCCTGAGCAGTACCGGTCCGTGCCGTTCCGGCTGGGTCCGAACCCGGGCGTTGCCGCGGCGTCCATTTCGGCGCTGCTCCACTTCGTCTTCGGCGACCCGCGCACGGCCGAGCGGCGCGCCGCGACGGCGCTCGAATTCGCGGCCCGACTCGGGCACCCGTACTCGCTCGCGTACGGCACGTTTCACGTCGCGCTACTCGACCTGTGGCAGGGCCGGTTCGACCGGGCGCGGGCGCGCGCCGACGAGGTGGTCGCGGTCGCCTCCGCGCATCAGTACGAGATCTGGAGTGCGATCGGGCACGTGCTCGGCGGAGTGGCGACCGCCGCGCTCGGTGATGCGCCCGCAGGTCTGGCAGAGGCCCGGCGCGGCGTCGCTATGTACCGCGAGATCCCGACACCGCCGGTGTTCTGGCCCCAGCTGCTGGGGCTCCGCGCGACCGCCGAGGCGCTGGCCGGCCGGCTCGAGGACGCCATCACGACCCTGGTTGAGGCACTGACGATCGCGCCAGAGGACGCGTGGGACGCGTCCATCCTGCGGGCCCAGCGGGCCGACCTCCTTGCGTCGATGGGAGAGACCGACGAGGCGGAACGCCAACTGCTCGCGGCCTTCGAGCAAGCCGCCGCGGTCGGTGCGCGCTTCGTGCAGCTGCTGGCCGCCACCGGCCTGACGCGACTCTCGCCCGCGGCCTCGGCGCACGGCCGGGACCTGCTTGTGCCGCTGGTCGCCAGCTACGACGCGGATGTCGACACCCGGGCGCTGGCGGCGGCCCGAGCGGCGATCAGTGGAGGGACCGCGCATGTGCGTTGACGACGAGAGCCGGCCGCCGATCCGCCCCATCGCGGGGGCCTCCGTCGACGGCGAGGACCGCGTGCTCGAGTCGGCCGACGGCACCCGCTTCGGGGCCTACCTGTCGCGGGCCGCCCAGCCGACGGGCGCCGGGATCCTGGTGCTGCCGGACATTCGCGGCCTGCATCCCTTCTACGTGGAGCTGGCGGACCGATTCGCCGAGCTCGGCCTCGACGCGCTCGCGGTCGACTGGTACGGCAGGACCGCCGGGGTCGGACGCCACGGGCCCGACTTCGATCCCGAGCCGCACATCCCGCTGCTTCGCTACGAGTCGCTGCTGGCGGATGCGCGGGCGGCCGCCGCCGACCTTCGTACCGCCGGGGGTGGTCGCGCGGACCGACTGTTCGCCATCGGCTTCTGCCTCGGCGGGCGGCTGGGCTTCCTCGCCACGACCGAGGGCCTGGACCTCGCCGGGGTGGTCGGCTTCTACGGCCGCCCTGTCGGCCCGATCGTCTGGGGCAGTCCCGTGCCCATCGACGTTCTCGACCGGGCGGCGACGCCGTTCCTCGGGATCTTCGCCGGCGCCGACGAGTACATCCCGGTCGCCGGCGTCGAGCAGTTCCGTGACGCCCTCGCGGCCCGCTGGCCCGATCCCGACCACCGGGTGCTCATCTATCCGGGGACACGCCACAGCTTCTTCGACATCCTGGCCGACCAGTACGCCGAGGCCTCGGCCGACGCGTGGCGCGAGACGCTGGCCTTCCTCGAGCGGCAGGGCGCGCTGGGCGACCGCCGGCCTACCAGCGGTAGCGGTCGATCGTCATGAGGCCGGCGGACTTGCCGCCGTCAATCGGGATCGCGGCCCCGGTGATGAAGGCCGCCTCGGGCGACGCAAGATAGAGCACAAGTCCGGCCACTTCCGCGGGGTCTGCCGCGCGGCGCGCTGGGCAGAGGGCAAGGTTGCGGCGGCGGCCCTCGTCGCCGCCATCCGATTCCCAGGCAGCCTTGGTCATCTCCGTCAGGATCGGCCCCGGGCAGATGGCATTGATCCGGACGCCCTGCTCTGCATACGTGAGCGCCAGCGTCTTCGTCAGGTTGACGACCGCTGCCTTGGAGGCCGAATACGCGACGTGCCCGGGCGAGCCGATGAGAGCGGCAACGGATGCGTTGTTGACGATCACGCCCCGCGTGTCGAGCAGGTGGGGCAGCGCGGCCCGGCAGCCGAACCAGGTGCCCTTGGTATTGACGTCGAACAGGAGGTCCCAGTCGGCTTCGGTCGCCGGGCCGTCGGGTCGCTCATCCACCTCGACGCCGGCGTTGTTGACCATGACGTCGAGGCGTCCGAAGGTGTCCACCGTGCCGGCGACCAGGTCCTCGACTGCCTGCGCGTCGCTCACGTCGGTCCGCACGAACCGGACGCTCCCGGTGGCGCCCGCGGCGGCCAGGCCAGCGGCCGCCGCGAGTCCGCGCTCCTGGTCGCGACCGGCGATGACGACCGCCGCCCCCTCCATCGCGAATCGGGTCGTCACCGCCAACCCGATGCCGCTGGCGCCGCCGGTCACGATGGCGACTCGTTCGCTAAATCTCACGGGTTCCTCCTCCACTCCGATCCGCGCGCCCTCGAGGCGTGGCAGCCGGGCCGCCTTGATGCACAATGCCACTGCGGGGTTGACCGAGGTCACGGTTCCCGTGCAGAGTCCGAGTCAGGCGCAGATCGCGAGGGTGGCAGTGCTCACAGAGGCGCAGCGGCGCCAGTTCGACCAGGAGGGCTACGTCGTCATCGAGGACGTGCTCGACCCGGAGCAGGATCTCGCGCCGGTCATGGCCGAGTACGCCGCCGTGCTGGACCGGCTGGCTGATTCGCTGCTCGCCGACGGCGCCATCGGGTCCACGTACCGGGATCTGCCGTTCGACGAGCGCCTGATCCAGATCTGCGTCGAGAGCGGCCGGACCTTCTCGCAGTTCTTCGATTTCAACCTGCCCCAGAAGGGCGTTCGGGCGGACACACCGATCCACGTCGGCCCCGCGATCTTCAACCTGCTTCGCAACCCGCGCCTGCTCGACATCGCCGAAATGATCGTCGGCCCGGAGATCTACTCGACCCCGGTTCAGCACGTCCGCATGAAGCTGCCCAAGCGAGCCATCCCAGCCGCCGGGCCGCATGACGGCCTGGTTTCCGTGGTCCCATGGCACCAGGACAACGGCGTGCTCCTGCCGGAGGCGGACGAGGCGACCATCCTGACGATCTGGGCGCCGATCAACGAGGCGACCCTTGCCAACGGCTGTCTCCAGGTCCTTCCGCGGACGCACCGTGACGACCTGGTGACCCACTGCCCGACTCCGGAGGGCGTCGGAATCCCGGACGTCCTGCTGCCACCGGGCCAGCCGGTGCCGCTGCCGATGATGCCTGGCAGCCTGCTGCTGATGACCCAGCGAACCGTCCATTCCTCGCTGGACAACACCACGGACGACCAGGTGCGGATCAGTTTCGACCTGCGCTACCAGCCGGTGGGCCAGCCGACGGGCCGGCCGGCGTTCCCTGGTTTCGTCGCCCGCAGCGCCGCCCACCCCGAGACGGTGCTGCGCGATCCGGCTGCCTGGGCGAAGACCTGGATTGACACCCGCGACCGGCTCGCGGCAGATCAGGACCCCGCCTACAACCGCTGGCGCGCCGACGCACCAGTCTGCGCCTGACCGGCGGCATGGACCCCGGGGCTGACTGGCCCGGCCTGGCCGGGCGCGTCGCGATTGTCACGGGCGGCTCGCGCAACATGGGTCGCGGGTTCGCGCTGGGCCTGGCCGGCGCGGGCGTCGCCGTCGGCCTGCTGGACCTGCCGTCCCAGGACAGCGCCGCGGCCGAGGTCCTGGCCCAGATCAAGGGCCACGGCGGACGGGCCCTGTTCGTCCCTGCCGACGTCCGCGACAGCGCGGCCGTGGCCGATGCCGTCGCCCAGGTGGAATCCGAGCTGGGCGTCGTCAGCATCCTGGTCAACAACGCGGCACGAATGGAGGACGACGAGGCCTCGTGCCTGGACTATCCGCCAGACCTGCTGGACGCCAACCACGCGGTCACCGTCCGCGGCACGTTCGCGGTCTCCCAGGCCGTGGCACGGCGCCTCGCGGATGCGGGTCAGCCCGGTTCGATCGTCAATATCGCATCGCGCGTGGGCCAGCAGGTCCAGACCGGCAGCTTCGGCTACTCGATCGCCAAGTCGGCGGTGATCCACATGACGCGCCTGATGGCGGTGGACCTCGGCCCGCACGGGATCCGCGTCAACGCGATCGGGCCGGGCCCGATCCCGCGGCCCGAGAGCGGCGGCGCGGTCGTGGACGCCGATCGGTTCATCCTTCCGCGGGCACTGGCCTACGGCGACATCGTCGGCACCGCGCTGTACCTCGCCTCGGACGCGTCGGCCATGGTGACCGGCCAGCTCATCATCGTGGACGGTGGCCTCGGCCTGCGTCCGGCGTACTGACCCGGCGTCGGCGGCGCGAGCCGAGGTGGCATGAGCGATCATGATCGGGCGTCTGAACCCGGGCGGCCGGCGGGACCGCTGACGGGACCAAATGGAGGTTGGCGGTGAGCGGATCCAGCCAATCCGATGCGGCCCCGGGCGCCGACGTCGCCGAGTTGCGGGTCGGCGAGCGCGTGCTGCGCCTGCCCATCGAGCACGCGACGCAGGGCCAGGGGGCGATCAATGTCTCGACCCTGCTCAGGGATTCGGGCATGACGACGCTCGACTATGGCTTCGGGAACACGTCCGCGACGCGGAGCTCGATCACCTACCTCGACGGTGACAGGGGCATCCTGCGGTATCGCGGCTATCCAATCGAACAGCTCGCCGAACAGTCGACGTTTCTCGAGACCGCGTACCTGCTGATCTACGGCGAACTCCCGAGCGGCGAGCAGCTGGCCGCCTGGGCGTCGAAGGTCGCGCGCCACACGCTCCTCCACGAGGAGTTCAGGCGGTTCTTCGACGGGTTTCCGATGGACGCCCACCCGATGGGCATCCTCGCGTCGGCGGTCAGCGCGCTCTCCACCTTCTACCAGCGGTCCCAGGACCCGCGCGACGCTGAGGACGTCGAGATCAGCACGGTCCGCTTGATCGCCAAGATGCCGACGATCGCAGCGATGGCTTACAAGAAGTCCATCGGGCAGCCGTTCATCTACCCCGACAACAGCCTCGACTACGAGCGCAACTTCCTGCGGATGATGTTCGCCGTCCCGACCGAGCCGTTCGGGGTGAACCCGGAGGCCGCCGACGCCCTGCGTGTCCTGCTGATCCTCCACGCCGACCACGAGCAGAACTGCTCGACGTCCACCGTCCGCCTCGTCGGCTCAAGCCTTGCGAACATCTACGCGTCGATCTCCGCCGGCATTGCCGCGCTCTGGGGCCCGCTGCACGGCGGCGCGAACCAGGAAGTCCTGCAGATGCTGGAGCGGATTGCCGCGGATGGCGGCGATGTTGCGCCCTGGGTGGACCGCGCGAAGAGCAAGGACGACCCGTTCCGTCTGATGGGCTTCGGGCACCGGGTGTACAAGAACCACGACCCGCGGGCCCGGATCATCAAGGGCGCGGCGGACGCGGTCCTTGCGAAGCTGCACCGGCGAGATCCGCTGCTCGACATCGCCCGCGAACTTGAGGCGGCCGCCCTGAGCGACCCGTACTTCGTGGAGCGCAAGCTCTACCCGAACGTGGACTTCTACAGCGGCCTGATCTACCGGGCGCTCGGGTTCCCCGCCGACATGTTCACCGTGCTCTTCGCCATCGGACGCCTGCCCGGCTGGGTCGCGCAGTGGCGCGAGATGATGCTGGACCCGGATTCGCGGATCGGCCGGCCGCGGCAGCTCTACGTCGGGTCGCCTGAGCGTGAGTACGTGCCGATCGAATCGCGGTAGGCCGGCACGCGGGCACCGTCAGGTCAGCGTGGCGCGGACGATCTCGCCGGGCTCCGGACCGGCCGCCGCGACAACGGCGCCGTCCGGCGCCCAGATGGAGGATCGGCCGGCCGTCACCTCGAATCCACCGCCGGTCGGTCCCGCGAAGCTCGCGACGGCAACCCACACGCCATGTTCCACGGCCACCCTGCGGGCACGCTCCGCCTGAACCGCCGCTTCGTCGTCGTGCTTGACCGTCCCGGCCACGTAGGCGTCCATCCCCAGGGCCGCCGTGCTGGCCGCGTGCTGCGGTACGCCCGTATCCCTGCAGATCGCCAGGCCGAGGCGCCAGCCGTCGACCTCCAGGATTGCGGGCGCCGGTCCAGGCCGGAGGCGCTCGGCTTCTGTCGCGCCCAGCCACACCTTCCGGTAGGCAGGCCGTACTCCATCCCCGTCGACCGCGAGCATGCCGATATGGGCGCTGGTCGGCTCATCGCCCGCGAGCGGAGCGCCCACGAGGGCCACCGAACCTGTCTCGGCGCATGCCGCGACGATGGGCGCGAGGCGCGGGTCATCCGGGCCGATCGCGGGCGCGTCCAGCTCGTAGCCGGTGAGCGAGGGTTCCGGGAAGACCACGACGCGCGCTGCCGCGGACCGGACTGCCGCCGCGCGAGCCAGCGCATTGCCCGCGACGTCGTGTGGGGCGAGGTGCGGCTGGGCGACGGCGATGATCAGCGGGGCGTGCAGTGACATCTTCAGGACCTCCGAGCGAATCTACGCTGCTCGCGCGGATCGGTCCGACCTGGCGCCGCCGGGAATGACGGCCGATGCGCGCGATCGGACACGGCCGCGGCCACGTGCGACCGTCAGCGCGATGGCTCGTCACCGGTTCATGCTCCAGATCGACGCTCCGCCCGAGCGGGTGTTCGCGCTCTGGACGGATCTCGAGCGGACCGGCGAGTGGATCGAGGGTGTCACGAAGGTCACCGACGTCACCGGGCCGATCGACCAGGCCGGGACGCGCTACACGGTCTGGTTCGGCCGCATGGCGAGTCCCAGCGAAGTCCTGGAGGTGCGGCGCCCGAGCCTCTTCCGGTCGCGGTTCGGCAACCGGTTCCTCCGCGGTGAGAACGTCGCGACATTCGAGCCGAACGACGGCGGCACCCGTTTGACGCAGGAATTCCGGACCGAAGGCCTGATCCCGGCCATCACCTCGCGGATCTTCGCGCTGGGCTCATATCGCGGCAGCTTCCGCGGCGAACTGGAGACCTTCAAGCGGATCGCCGAACGGGAGGCGGCTGCGGCGGCCGAAACGTAGCGCGCCGAGGGTTCCGCGCAGGCTTGCCCGGCGCCAGACGAGGGGGCTGGCGCCGCGACGGCCGCGGCCGCTGACCCCGGGGCGG
>VGPE01000093.1 GCA_016875645.1 Chloroflexota bacterium | reverse complement strand
CGGCCCAGCTCTGCCAGGCGCCCGGGCGCCAGGGCGTGCGCGGGCGCGCGGGAGGTCCGGTCGAACTCGATCAGGCCGGCCCGTCGAAGGAGCCCCACCTCCCGCATGACCCTGGCCGGGGACAGGCCCAGTTCGGCCGCAAGTGTCTCAGCGGTGCGAGGCGCTGTGGCGACTGCGCCGAGGATGCGCAGCCGGTCGCCCGACGTCAGGGCCTTGAGCGCGAGCAGCAATTCGGGGTCCACGGCGGCCGAGGCTAGCCGCGGCCCGCGATGGCGTCAACGCGTAGGATCGAGCGGATGCTTTCCGACGGCCGGCCGATCGGCGCCCACCTTCCGCTGGGGACCGGCATGGTGCGCGCTGCCGAGCGGGCGGCCGAAATCGGCGCCGACGCCATCCAGGTCTTCAGCGACAACCCGACCGCGTGGCGCCGTCGGGCGAGCCCTCCAGCCGAGTTGCCGGCGTTCCGGCGGCGGCTGAAGGCGCTCGGGATCGCTCCGCTGGCGATTCACGTTTCCTATCTCGTCAACCTCGCGGGTCCCGACGAGGAGTTCTTCGAGCGCTCCGTCGCGATCCTGCGCGACGAATTGGTGACGGCGCGCCGCTATGGGGCGCGGTTCGTGAACGTGCACATCGGCTCGCATCGCGGGCGCGGGTCCGAGTTCGGGCTGGCGCGGGTCGCGGAATCGGTCGCGCGGGCGTTCGCAGACGGGCGGGACGGGCCGGACGCGCAGGACAGCCTGCCCGACCAGACCGGCGGCCCGACCGACGCTGCCTCGTCGGAGGACACCCCGGGCCCCGCGGACGACCCGATCCTCGTGCTCGAGAACTCCGCAGGCGGCGGCTTCGGGATGGGGGCATCCGTGGAGGAACTGGCCGCGATCCTGGATGCGATTGCGGCGCGCGGCGTCGAGCCGGAGCGCGTCGGGATCTGCCTGGACGCTGCGCACCTCTGGGGTGCCGGATACCGGATCAGCGAACCCGCCGAGGTCGACGCGCTGGTCGATCGATTCGATCGGGCGATCGGCCTGCCGCGGCTGCGCATGATCCACCTGAACGACTCGCGCTCGGAGCTGGGCTCGCACACCGACCGCCACCAGCATGTGGGCGCGGGGCAGATCGGGTCGGCCGGCCTGCGGCGGCTGGTGACGCACCCGGCGCTCGCGGGCGTGACGTACTTCCTGGAGACGCCGGGCATGGACGAGGGGTACGACGCGATCAATCTCGACCGCGTGCGACGCCTGGTGCGCGGAGAGCCGCTACCGGACCTCGAGCCCCACGAGCTGGAACTGCGCGGCAGCCGATCGCGGTCGGCGCCAGCGGACGAAGCCCCCGCGCGTTGACGCCCGCCGGGAGCCCTGGCGGGAGCTAGTAGCGACGCGCGGGACGGTTGACGGACGTCATCGGGCGCACGGAGCCGCCGGTCGAGGCAATTCCCGCGACCATCGGGCCGGCGTTCGGTCGCAACGGTGCCGGCGCCGGGCGTCGCTCGACCGTCGGGCTCGCCGGCGAGCCCGGCTGCACCTGCGCGGGCGTCGGCCGGCCCATGCGGCCGATCCGGACGGCCAGGTAATACTCCATGATCTGGCGGACCTGCGCCTCACTGAGCCAGTCGTCCGCGCGCAGCGAGTACTCGACCCGCGTCGTCGGGTTCGTCGCCCCGGCTGACACCATCCGCAGGTACTGCGGGGTCTCGCTGTCGTCACGCAGCTCGCGCAGGCCGCGTGCCAGCTTGGTTGCGGTGCCCAGGGACGGCATGCGATCGCCCCTGATCAATCGCGAGATCGTCGAATGGTCGGCACCTGACTGCTGGGCGAGCTGTCGCTGGGACATCTTCTTGACCTTGAGCTGTGCTCGCAGCCATTCGTTGAACGCTCGACCGTTCTGCTGGGTCATGGTTGATCCGGGCACTCCGCTCATGACGGCCGCGGAGGGGGGCGGCGGTCAACCCGACGATCCCACAGGAGGCGGAGCGCTCGACACCACCCGTTGGTACCGAGATGGCATTGCGGCGAGTGGAGGGCTGCGAGCAGTGTGGTGCGGTTGATGGCGTTCCGTGCGGATGACCTTCGGCGCAAGGCGATCAGAACGCGCTGCGGCGCGACCTCAGACGGGTTCGGGCGCCGGTTGGCCACGCAGGCCGCGTCCCTTGCGGAGCGGCGAGATCACGTACACCGCGGCGCCGAACACGATGACCGAGAGAACGCTGATGGCGCGATCCACGAGGGCGATCGTGGTCGCCTCGGTGAGCGGCACGCCGTACGCAGCGGTGAGCACGCCGAACACGCCGAGCTCCACCACGCCGAGGCCCGCGGGACTGAGCGGAACCGCTGTCAGCAGAGAGCCGATCAGCGCCACGAAGAACGCGCCTGAAATCCCCAGCGCGACGTCTGGGAAGCCCAGCGCCTGCACGACGAGGTACAGCCGCAGTGCCTCGGTGGTCCAGATGAGCCCTGTCAGGATCGCGAGCGGCGGCAGCCGCCGGACGCCGATCGCGCCGAATACGCCCTCCTCGAAGCGATCGTACAGCTCGACCACGCGGTGCGGCAGCGGCAGGCGGACGAGGATCCGGCGCCCGAAGTTGCGCAGGGTGAGCAGGCCCACGCCGAGCAGCACGATCACGCCGACTCCGAGCGCCGCGACCACCTGGATCTCCGAAGGCAGCCCGGTCCGGAAGCTCCAGAACCCCGCCGCAAGACCGAGGAGCGAGATGGCGAAGAGGTCCAGGATCCGCTCGATGAACACGGTCCCGAACGTGCGGCTCAGCGAGACGGTGGCGTTGATCTTGAGGAGCCACGCACGGTAGATGTCGCCCAGCTTGGCGGGCACGAGGCAGTTGACGAGCCACGAGACGAAGATGATCTCGGTGGCATCGGGAACCTTGAGGCGGAACCCGGTGCCGCGCAGCAGGAGCACCCAGCGCAGACCGCGCAGCGGGAAGCCGACGTAGAAGATGGTCAGGGCTGCCAGCAGAATGCCCGGGTTCGCGTTGGCGATCCCGCGCAGCAGCGCGTCGACGTCGATGTTGAGCGCGACCCGGAACACCAGCACCAGCAGGATGAGCGGCAGCAGCAGTAACACGATGGTGCGCGGGCTGCGGAGCCGCCGACCCAGCGAGAGCTGATCGACCGTGACGCCCGAGTCGAGCTCGGCGGGCGGGACCTCGACGACGGCCGGCGCATCCGGTACCCGATCGGTCTCGAGCTTGCGCAGGTGGTACCCGGGCGGTTCGCCGGCGTGATCCTGGCCGTGATCGGCGCCGTGGTCATCGTCGGGCCGGCCCGGGTCCCGCGGCCGTGTCATCGCGCCCCACCGGTGGTTGCGGAGACCGGCAGGCGACCGCGGCCCCGCATGCGCTGGACCACCTTCGCCACCGGCGTCAGCGCCCGAACGACCAACGAGGCGCGCCGGGGAACCAGGCTGGCGGACCGCAGCGCAGCAAGCAATCCGGCCGGCGTGGAGGGGTCGCCATCGAGCATCGTGTAGGCCACGCCGATCTCCATCAGCGAGTGCGCATCCGAGACGGCCACGCCGGGCAGCCCGTGCTCGCGGGCGAAGGCCTGCGCGCGATCGTTGCCGCCCCCCAGGATCCGGGCGTTGTGGACCTCGATCCAATCCACGGCCCCCGCGATGCCAGCCAGGGCCTCGGTCCGCAGCAGCGAGCCGCGAAAGCGGTCGAATGGGTGGGGAATCCCCACGAGCCCGCCCTGCGCCCGGACACGGGCAATGGTTTCCTGCGCCGGCAGGCCGCGCGGGATCGCCTCTTCGATGAACAGGCAGATCAGGTCGCCTTCGGCCGTCCGAACCTCTTCGCCGACGATCACCGAAAGGCCGTTCGGTGCCGCGTCACGGGCGCGGAGGGCCGCGTCGATCCGCTCGTGGTCGGTCACGGCGAGATGGGTCAGGCCTCGCGCCGCGGCCGTGCGGACCACGGCGACGGGGTCGGAGAGGCAGTCGAAGCTGCCCGAGGTGTGGCAGTGCAGGTCGACGAACGCCCGTGGCAGATCGGCCGGGGCGGGCGCATCGTCCGCCGCCGGTCGCGGCCCGGAACCCGTCACGTCAGACCGACAGGGTGAGGGACTTCTTGAAGAAGTCGAAGTGCTCGAGGGCGAGCCCGGTCCCCAGCGCCACGCAGTCCAACGCGTTTTCGGCCACGTGGCATGGGACGCCGGTCACCTGGGTCAGCAGCTTGTCGATGTTGCGCAGCAGTGAGCCGCCGCCCGACATGACCATGCCCTTGTCGATGATGTCCGATGAGAGCTCCGGTGGCGTCTGCTCGAGCACGAGTCGCACGGCTGCCACCAGCTGCTGGAGCGGCATCTCGATCGCTTCCATGACCTCCGAGCTGGTGATCGGGATGGTGCGCGGCAGGCCGGCGATCAGGTCGCGGCCGCGCACCTCCATCTGGAGTTCACGCTCCAGTGGCAGGGCGGTCCCGATCTGGATCTTGACTTCCTCGGCCGTCCGTTCACCGATCATCAGGTTGTACTTCTTGCGGATGTAGGTCGCGATCGCCTCATCGAAGCGGTTGCCGCCGACACGCAGCGAGGTCGACACCACGATCCCACCGAGGGCGATCACCGCGATCTCGCTGGTGCCACCGCCGATGTCGATCACCATGTTCCCCGACGGGCCGCTGATGGGCACGTTGGCGCCGATCGCCGCAGCCAGGGGCTCTTCGATCAGGTACGCCGCCTTGGCACCGGCCTTGAGCGCCGCGTCACGGACGGCCCGCTTCTCGACGCTGGTCACGCCAGCGGGCACGCTGATCATCACTTCGGGCTTGCTGAAGCTGAGCCTGCGGCGGACCTTGCCCAGGAAGTGGGTGAGCATGGCCTCGGTGATCACGTAGTCCGCGATCACGCCGTCCTTCATGGGACGGATGGCGGTGATGTTGCCGGGCGTGCGCCCGATCATCTCCCGCGCGTCCTCCCCGACGGCCACGATCCGGTTGTCGTCGCTGACCGCCACGACGGACGGCTCCTGGATGACGATTCCCTTCCCCTGGACGTAGACGAGGACGTTGGCCGTCCCGAGATCGATGCCGACCTTCATGAGGTGGGAGTCGCAATCCCTTCCGCGACGCGCTCGATCTGGGCCCCCAGATCGAGGAACTTGCGTTCGATGTTCTCATACCCCCGGTGCACGTGATGGGCGCCGCGGATGGTGGTCGTCCCGTCGGCCGCCAGCGCAGCCAGAATCAGCGACGCGCCGGCGCGCAGGTCGCTGATGTCCACGTCGGCGCCGTGAAGCCGGCGTGGCCCGCGGATCTCCGCGTGGTGCGCGTCGCGAACGGTGACGTCCGCACCCATTCGGCGCAGTTCGCCCAGCCAGTCAAGTCGGTCTTCGAAGATGGCCTCGTGCACGTGCGAGGTGCCCCGTGCCTGGGTCAAGAGCACGCAGAGCGGCGGTTGAACGTCCGTGGCAAGGCCCGGGTAGGGCGCGGTCTCGATGTCGCAACCGCGGAACCCGCCGTCACGCAGCGCGGCGCCGCTGACACGGACGAAGTCTGGCCCGGACTCGACGGCAACCCCCGTCCGCTCGAGCGTCTGGAGCACGGCGCCCAGGTGACCAGCGTCTGCGCCGCGCAGCGACACGTCGCCGCCTGTCACGGCTGCGGCAACCATGAACGTGCCGGCCTCGATCCGGTCGGGGATCACCCGATGCTCGGCGCCGCGCAGACGGCGGCGGCCGTGCACCTCGATCGTGTCGGGAAGCGTCCGCTCGACGTTCGCCCCCATCTTCTGCAGGAATGCGATGAGGTCGTCGACCTCGGGCTCGGCGGCGGCCGGGCGGATCACCGTGTGGCCCTGGGCCAGGGTTGCCGCGAGCATCGCGTTCTCGGTCCCCATGACCGTCACGAAGGGGAAACGAACCTCGCCGCCCCGCAGGCGGCCGGGTGATCGAGCGTAGTAGTACCCGTAGCGGTAGTCGATTTCTGCGCCCAGTGCGCGCAGGGCATCCACGTGGAGGTCGACCGGCCGGCGGCCGATCCGGTCGCCGCCCGGGTTGCTGATGATGACCTGCCCGAAGCGTGTGAGAAGCGGCCCGAGCAGGATGAACGAGGCGCGCATCTTGGCTGCGGCCTCGAGCGGCACGAACAGCCAATCGACGTCGCCCGAGGCGACCTCGTAGACGTTCGGCTCGGGATGGTCCACGACCACGCCGAGGTCGCGCAGCGTATCCGTCATGACACGCACGTCCTCGATCTCGGGCACGTTCGTGAACCGGCAGCGTTCGCCCGTCAGCGTGGCGGCCGCGAGCATCTTGAGGGCGGCGTTCTTCGCCCCGCTGATCGGCACAGTGCCGTGGAGCGGGCGGCCACCCTCCACCCGGAACAGTTCGCGCTCGACCGGTTCCGGACGGTACTCCCAGTGGAACGGGCGCTCGTCAGCCATCACGTCAACCTTACGTTGAGCGCCACTGGACCGCGACCGGCTCCGGCGAGCCGAGGGAAGGCGGGAGCGAGCACCGCAGCGAGCGCACTCGGACGTGCGTGAGCGAGGCGCGCAGGGACCAACGCACCCGCAGGCCGCTGCAGCCGGTCGTGCTAGCGGTGACGGGGGCCTTCGCGGTGACGCCGCTCGGCGACGCGGATCCGCAGCAGCGCCTGCTGGAGGGCTGCCCGTGCCGACGCAAGGTCCGCGCCTTCGTGGTAGCCCGTTTCCAGCGCCCGTTCTGCCTCGCGCCGCGCTTCCTGCGCGCGTTCCAGGTCGATTTCGGACGACATGTCGGCCGTCTCAGCCATCACCACGACCTTGTCCGGGCGAACCTGGACGAAGCCTCCGACAATTGCGAAGCTCTCCTCCGACACGTCGCGCCGGATGCGCAGCTCGCCCAGGCCAAGCGTGCTCAGCAGCGGCGTATGGTGCGGCAGGATGCCGAGCTCGCCTTCGATGCCGGGCACCACGACGGCGTCGACGGTGTCGCTGAACGCGAGGCGTTCTGGAGTGACGATCTCGAGCAGGAGCGGCATCAGGCGATCTTTCGCGCCGGTCCCGGCGTCACGCCGAGAGCCGTGCCGCGTTCTCGCGCACGTCCTCGATCGTGCCGGCGAGGAAGAACGCCTGCTCGGGCAGGGTGTCCGTCCTGCCCTCCAGGATCTCCTTGAACGAGGCGACGGTGTCCTTGATCGGCACGTACTTGCCGGACCGGCCGGTGAACACCTCGGCCACGAAGAAGGGCTGGCTCATGAAGCGCTGCAGGCGCCGGGCGCGGGCAACGGTCGCCTTGTCCTCCTCGGACAGCTCGTCGATGCCGAGGATCGCGATGATGTCCTGCAGGTCGCGGTAGCGCTGCAGGAGGCGCTTGGTTTCCTGCGCCACGTCGTAGTGCTCCTGGCCGACGACGAGGGGATCGAGGACGCGCGACGTGGAGGTCAGCGGGTCGACGGCCGGGTAGATGCCCAGCTCGGCGATGGCGCGCTCGAGGCGGATCGTCGAATCAAGGTGACCGAAGGTGGTCGCCGGCGCAGGATCGGTGTAGTCGTCCGCGGGCACGAAGACGGCCTGGAGCGACGTGATCGAGCCGCGCTTGGTCGAGGTGATGCGCTCCTGGAGCGCGGCCATCTCGGTCGCGAGGTTGGGCTGATAGCCCACCGCCGACGGCATGCGGCCCAGCAGCGCCGACACCTCGGAGCCCGCCTGGGTGAAGCGGAAGATGTTGTCGATGAAGAGGAGGACGTCGCGGCCCTCCTCGTCACGGAAGTACTCGGCCATCGTCAGGCCGGTGAGGCCGACGCGCTGGCGGGCCCCGGGCGGCTCGTTCATCTGGCCGAAGACGAAGGCCGTCTTCGCGATGACGCCCGACTCGGTCATCTCGTGGATGAGGTCGTTGCCCTCACGACTGCGCTCGCCGACGCCGGCGAACACCGACACGCCCGCGTGCTCCTGGGCGACGTTGCGGATCAGCTCCTGGATGATGACCGTCTTGCCGACGCCGGCGCCGCCGAAGATGCCGATCTTGCCGCCCTTGCGGAAGGGGCAGATGAGGTCGATGACCTTGAGGCCGGTCTCGAACACCTCCACCTCGGTGGTCTGCTCGTCGAACGGCGGGGCGGCACGGTGGATCGGCAGGCTCTGCGTCGCCTGGACCGGGCCCTTGTCGTCGATCGGGCGGCCGAGGACGTCGAAGACGCGCCCCAGCGTGGCGTCGCCGACCGGGACCGTGATGGGCCGGCCGGTGTCCCGCGCGGGGATGCCGCGCTTCAGGCCGTCGGTCGTCGACATCGCCACTGAGCGGACCCAGTTGTTGCCGAGGTGTTGCTGGACCTCGCAGACCAGGCTCTCCTGGCCGGCGCGGTCGATCTCGACGGCGCTGTGGATGGCGGGCAGCTGCCCCGCCGGGAATTCGATGTCGACGACCGGTCCGGTGATCTGGACGATCCGGCCGGTGGCCGGGGCGGATGCGACTGCCATGGGGTCCTCGTGTGCCTCCGTGCTCGCTCGACGACTGCCCTATCGGGCCTGTGCGCCAGAGGAGATCTCGATCATCTCGCGGGTGATGTTCGCCTGGCGAACCTTGTTGTAGGAGAGCGTCAGGTCCTCGATGAGCTCGTCGGCGTTCTCGGTCGCGTTCTTCATCGCGACCATCCGGCTCGACTCCTCACTGGCCTTGGTCTCGAGGACGGCCTGGAAGAGACGCGTCGCGACGTAGCGCGGGAGCAGCTGCTCCAGCACCGCGGCGGCGCCGGGCTCGAAGATGAACTGGTTGCCGGGAATCCCCTCGGTGTCACCGGACGGCTCGACCGGGAGCAGTGTCTCCAGGGTCGGGCGCTGGGTGAGGGTCGAAACGAACTGGGTGAACATGATGTCCACCCGATCGACCTTGCCAGTCAGATAGTCGTCGGTGACGAGGCGCGCCAGGGGGATGACATCGGCGAACGTCGGTCGGTCGCCGAACCCGTTGAAGTGGGCCTCGAGCGGTACGCCTGCACGACGCATCGCATCGCGGCCCTTGCGGCCGATGGTGATCACGGTGAGCTCCCCGCTGGACTCGGAGATCTCGCGGGCGGCAAACCGGATCATGTTGGTGTTGAACGGGCCGGCCAGGCCGCGATCGGTCGTGATCAGCACGATGAGCCGCAGCCCGCCCTCGCGGCGCGCAAGCAGCGGGTGCTCATCGCCGCCGAGGACGGTCGCGAGGTCAGCAAGGACCTCTTCGATCTTCTCCGCGTAGGGCCTCGCGGACAGCGTGGACTCCTGCGCTCGACGCAGTTTCGAGGCCGCCACGAACTGCATCGCGCGAGTGATCTGCTTGATGTTCCGGGCCGATGTGATCCGGCGCCGGATCTCGCGCGGGGAAGGCACGCCGTTCGCTCCGTCCTACGCGAGGAAGGACTGGCGGAAGGTCCCGATCGCCTCATCGAGCGCGGACGCGAGTTCGTCGCTGAGCGCCTTCGAGGAGCCGAGCTCGGAAAGGATCGTCGGCCGCTCGGTTTCGAGGAAGCGATAGAACTGTGACTCGAACTCGCGCACACGCGGGGTCGGGATGTCGTCCAGGTGGCCCCTGGTCGCCGCGTACAGGATCGCGACCTGCTTCTCGACCGCCAGCGGCTGGTACTGCGGCTGCTTGATCACCTCGGAGAGCTTCTCGCCGCGGGTCAGCTGGTCGCGCGTGGCCTTGTCAAGGTCGGACGCGAACTGGGCGAACGCGGCCAGGGCGCGGTACTGGGCGAGGTCCAACTTGAGCGGGCCTGCCACCTTCTTCATGGCCTTGGTCTGCGCCGCCGAGCCCA
>VGPE01000092.1 GCA_016875645.1 Chloroflexota bacterium | reverse complement strand
GGACGCCGCGGCGTCGCCGGAAGCTCTCGCGGCGGGCCAGGCGATCCTGGCCGACCTGATGCGCCACCTCGGCTTCGACGTCCGCGTCGACGTCGAGACCGGCGAGAGCAGCCGCCTCAACGTCGTGGGAGACGGCGAGGAGAAGGAGGCACTCGGCGCGCTCATCGGCCGCAAGGGCGAGCGGCTCTCGGCACTCCAGCACCTCGTCAACCTGATGCTCTCCCGAAAGATGGACGCCTGGACTCGGGTCCTCGTGGACGTCGAGGACTATCGGGGCCGCCGCGAACGCCAGCTGCGCGACCTCGCGGCGCGCGCTGCCGAGCGAGTCACCGAGACCGGCAAGATGCTCCAGCTCGAGCCGATGCCCGCCCTCGAGCGGCGCTGGATCCACATCGCGCTCCGGGATCACCCCGACGTGGCGACCCAGTCCATCGGGGAGGAACCGAACCGCCGCGTCGTGGTGGTGCCGCGCGCCGTCTGATGCGAATTCGGGCCTGAACCGCCTCGCCTCACCGCATCGGGACGCAATCCGTCTGTACGGCCATGTCGATCCTCGGACCGAGGCCGGACTGGACCGTTGCGGTCGGCCGTGGCCTGACTGCGACAAAGGTTGAAACGGACCGGACCGCAGGGCACTGGTAGGATGTCGGCTCCATGACGTCAGCCGACGCCAAGGCGCCCAAGCGCCGTCGTTTCCCCTTCGTCCGGCTGATTGCCGCCTTTCTTGCCGGATTCGTCATGGCGGGCGCGATGGGCGCCGGCGCGCTGTATGCGTATGACAACCACTACGCCTCGCGCATCCTGCCGGGCGTCAGCGTCGGCGCGGTGGATCTCTCGGGCCTGGATCGCGAAGCCGCCCGGGCTCGATTGACCAGCGCGTACTCGTCCTTCGCCGACGGCCGTCTCGTGGTCAAGCTGGGCGGCGCTGAGACGGTGATCGGCTACGGCGAGCTTGGCCGGCACGCGGACCTCGACCTCATGCTCGACGAGGCCTTCGCGATCGGGCGCACCACATCGCCCATTGCGCGCATCGTGGACGAGATGCGCCTCCTCGCCAACGGCGTGGTGCTCGTGCCGCGGATGACCTTCGAGCCGGCGCTCGTTGTGGAGCGGATCACGGCACTCGCCCGCGCCGCGGAATGGCACCCCACTGACGCGAGGACGATCCGGACCGAAACCGGGTTCTCGACGTCACCCGGCAAGGACGGGCAGCGTGTCGACGAGGCGCCCGCGATCGAGGCCGCGGTGCTGGCCCTCACCGGTGCCACGGCCCCCGATGAGATCGTCGTGGACCTGACCACGATCGCGATCGAACCGAACATCACCGATGCCGAGGCGCAGCGCGCGCGTGCACAGGCCGCCGCCATGGCCCAGTCCGTGACGATCGCCGCCGGCGGCGAGGCCTGGACGATCCCGGCCTCCGCCGTTCGCCGGGCCATCAGCTTCCGCAAGACGGCCGACGGCGGCGCCATCGAGCCGGTCGTGAATGCCAGGGTTCTCCTGGCGGCCGTGAATCCGCTCGCGAAGGACATCGAACGCGACCCGGTCGAGGCGACCTACACCTACGATCGGGAGACCGGAACATTCGGGGCCGGCCTCTCGCAGGAAGGCCGCATCTTCGACCCCGAGGCGACCTCGGCGGCGGTGCTCGCCGTCGTGCAGGCCCGTGGTGCCGGTGCCGCCGGCACCGCCAGAGTGGCCGCGGCGCTCACGGTGGTGGAACCCGAGCTCACGACGGAGGAGGCCGAGGCGGCCATCAAGCTCATGGAACGGGTGTCCACCTGGACCATCCGCTACCCCGTCGGCGAGAGCAACGGGTTCGGCGCGAACATCAGCATCCCTGCCTCGATCCTGGACGGTCACGTGGTCGGGCCGGGTGAGACCTTCGACTTCTGGACGGCCATCGGCCCGGTGACCCGCGAGAGGGGCTACAAGGACGGCGGCGTGATCATCGACGGCCGCACCCAGCCGACAGGTGCCCTGGCCGGCGGCATCTGCTCCTGTTCCACCGCGCTCTTCAACGCCGCACTGCGCGCGGGGTACAGGATCGTCGAACGGGCGAACCACTACTTCTACATCAACCGCTACCCGCTCGGGCTCGATGCCACTGTGCTCATCCGCGATGGAGCGGTGACGTCGATGAAATGGCAGAACGACACCCAGTACCCGGTGCTCATCCGCGGCATCAATGGCCCCGGTACGGTCCGATTCGACCTCTACACCGTGCCCCTCGGCCGGACCGTCACGTTCTCCACGCCGATCGTCCGCAACATCCGCCAGGCGAAGACCGTGACCGAGTACACGAGCTCACTGCCGCCCGGCGTCCGCAAGCAGATCGAGTACGAGCACGACGGGATGGACGTCCGGGTCACCAGGACGGTCACCGACGACAAGACGGGCAAGGTCGTCCACAAGGAGACCTTCGGGTCCCGGTACGGTGTGGTCAACGGCGTGATCCTGATCGGCAAGCCGGATGCCCCCGCGAAGCCGACCGATCCGACCGCCGACGGCGGCACCGACTCCGGGGGCTGACCCTCCAGGCTGCCGCTCGCTGTCCGCACTCGTCGTCCGGCGCGCAGAGGTCCGTCGTCAGGCGTCGGTGTCCAGTACCGGATCGCCGCCGGACGCAGGCGGCACCTCAGGTTGCGGCTCGATCGTTGGCGCTCCCGCGACCAGCCGGCCCGGCCGCCGACGGAGTCGCAACCCAGCCGCGCGAAGCCGGTTCCACGGAGGCCGCGTCCTCTGCCGGTCGCCGGATTCGGGCTCGGATGGCGCCGGCCCGACCCGGAGGCCCTGGGCGATCGCCTCCACCTCGGCGCCGCTGATGCCGAACCTGCGGAGGGTCACGCGGGCCATCTGGACGCCAAGCTCCCGCTCGCCGGTCAGCGACCAGACCCGCTCCTCTTCGCGCAGCCGGGCGGCGGTCCGATCGGCATGGGTCCGCATCACCACCTCGATCCGCGGGTTGGCATGGCGCGCCCGTTCCAGCGTCACGATGGCGGCCGCGGGATCATCCATGGCCAGCACCAGGACGGCCGCGTGCTCGATGCCCGCCTGTTCCAGCAACTCCTCGTTCGTGGCATCGCCGTAGAGGGCGGAGACGCCGCGCTCACGGAGCCGCTCGACAAGGCGCCGGTCGAGGTCGATGACGACGTACCCGAAGCCGCGCCGGTCGAGGGCGCCGGCGACCAGCGAGCCGACGCGTCCGAAGCCCGCGATGATCGCGTGGCGACGGTCACCTCGCCGGGACGGTGCCGGATCAAGCACGGTCAGGTCGCGCGCGCCGCGGATTCGGAGCCACTTGACCAGGCGGACTTCGCGCACCCGCGGCTCAATTCTGTCGGCCAGTCTGAATGCGAACGGGTTGAGACTGATCGAGAGGATCGCACCCGCGACGACGAGCTGGAAACCTTCCGCCGGCAGCAACCCCAACTGCACGCCGAGCGCCGCGACGATGAACGTGAACTCGCCGACATGGGCGAGACCGGCGCCGACCGTTACCGCGACGCGCGACGGGTAGCCCAGCACCGTCACGATCCCGAATGCGGCCAGGGAGTTGCCGCACACGATCAGCACGACGACGGCCGCGACGTGGAGTGGATTCGCCACCAGGAACGCCGGGTCGACCAGCATGCCGACGGACACAAGAAACAGCACCGCGAACGCGTCGCGGAGCGGAAGCGCATCGGACGCGGCCTGATGGCTCAGGTCCGACTCGGCGAGGACCGCCCCCGCCAGGAACGCACCGAGCGCGAGCGACACGCCGAACACCGCATACGAGACGAATGCGATCCCGATCGCGGCCGCGAGGACGGCCAGCGTGAACAGCTCGCGACTGCCCTCGCGGGCCACGCTCAGGAGCAGCCTGGGGAAGACACGTCCTCCGACGACGTACATCAGCACGACGAGGAGGGCGGCCTTGCCCAGCACGACGGCGACGTCGACAACGCCGCTTCCGTCGCTTCGGGTGCCGAGCATCAGGGCTGCGGTCGGCAGCATGACGAGGATGAGGATCGTGTACAGGTCCTGGACGATGAGCCAGCCCAGTGCGATCCGGCCCTGTGACGTCTCGAGCTCCCTGCGTTCGGTCAGGGCGCGGATCAGGACGACCGTGCTCGCCACCGACAGTGCGAGCCCGAGGACCAGGGCCTCGGTCAATTCCCATCCGAGCACGAGGCCCAGCAGCGTGCCAAGGCTGGTCCCGATCGCGATCTGGCCGGCGGCGCCGGGGATGGCGATCGCGCGGACGGACCACAGGTCGGCCAGCGAGAAGTGGAGGCCGACGCCGAACATCAGCAGGATCACGCCGAGCTCGGCCAGCTGGGTGGCCACGTTCTGATCGGCGACGAAGCCAGGCGTGAACGGCCCGATGGCCATGCCGGCGATGAGATATCCGACGATCACCGGCAGTCCGAGGCGGCGCGCCACGTAGCCACCGATGAATGCGGCCGTCAGGCCGCCGGCGATCGTGGCGAGCAACTGCGTGTCATGCATGGGAGCGCGATTCTCCCATGCCCGGTCGCGTCCGCCGTCCGGCGGGCGCCGGTGGCGCCCGCGGGGTTGGCCCTCAGCTGCCCGTCTCGATGGGCAGTCCGGCCGCAGTCCAGTCGATCATCCCGCCATCAAGCGAGGTCACGGCTGGGAATCCTGCTCGCAGGAGGATGTCGCGACCCTCCGCGCTGCGTCTTCCGGAGCGGCAGACCACAACGAGCGGCTGGTCGCGCGGAAGCTCACCCATGCGGGCCGTGCGCTGCCCGAGCGGAATCAGCGTCGCGCCCGGGATGTGACCAGCGGCCCATTCGTCGGGTTCGCGAACGTCGAGCATGAAGGCGCCGTCGTCGCGCAGTGCGGCCGCTTCCGCAACGGAGACCGTCGCGGCGAGTGCCGCCGGAGCCCTCGCGCCGGCGGACGGGTCCACGCGAGCCGACGGCGCACCGTTCGAGGCGCACCCGGCGGCGAGCATCAGGCCGGCGAGCCATACGAAGAGCCGCAACATCGCGTACCCCGGGTCACGGAAGACGCGCCCACTGTCATCGAGGCTGCGCCAGCCCTGCAAGAACCGACCGGCCTGTTGGGACCGGGCAGTTCAGACACAGAAGCGCCGACCCGGGCGATCGGGCCGGCGCGGTCAATGGGTGGAATTGGTGGAGATGGGGGAGAGTCGAACTCCCCGTCCAGAGCCCTTCGCCAGGGACCACTACGAGCGTGTCCGATGCTCTGTCGTCAACCGGTCGGGCTCCCATCGGCAGGATCCCGGCCGGTCCAGCGACGTTCCCCTAGATCGGGCTTGATCTCCGGCTACGTTGCGCTTGCCGAAGATGCATCCTCCCTGAATGACGCTTCCACAGCCCGGGAGGATGAGGCTGCTTCCACGCTCACACTAGCTGCTTACGCAGCGAGGGCGAGAGCAGGCTGGCGGTTGCCAGTTACTTCGTTTTGCCGCCTTTTTACGAGGCCAGACGGCACCTCGGCTCGCGTTCCCTGACAGCCAGACCCTGTCGATACCACGCATCCCCAGGGTCGACATCACTGTCGGTCGGAAGATCATATGCGAACGGGCGCTCGATGGCAAGTCCCGCCGCCTTCGGCAATGGCCGTCCAGCAACCGCCGCTCCTAGCGTCCGCGGCGGACGCCGGCGAGCTCGCGGTCCATGTCTCGCTTCGCGTCGCGCTCGGCGATGTCCCGCCGGCGATCGTGCAACTGCTTGCCGCGGGCGAGGCCCAACTCGATCTTCGCGCGACCCCGGTCGTTGATATAGAGCCGCAGCGGCACGATCGTCTGGCCCTTCTGGCGTGCCCGACCGACCAGCTCGTCGATCTCGGAACGGTGGAGGAGCAGCTTGCGCGTGCGCTTGGGCTCGTGGTTGCCGCGCTGACTGCTGGCCTGCTCATAGGGCGCGATGTGGGCGCCGATCAGCCAGGCCTCGCCGTGTTCAACGCGCGCGTACGCGTCGCCGAGGTTCACCTTGTGGGCGCGGACGGATTTGATCTCCGTGCCGGTCAGGACGATGCCGGCCTCGAGCGTCTCGTCGATGGAATAGTCATGTCGTGCTCGCCGGTTGACGGCGATGGTCTCGCTCATGGCGAGGACTCCTGGCGGGTGCTGGATTCGAAGGTGCGCGCGACGGAGCGCATGACGCTCCGGACGCACGGACGCCGGCCCGAGAGGGCCGGCGTCCGCATTGCGGCTTCACCACCCGCGGGAGCGAACCGACTAGACGGTCATCTCCTGCGAGGTGGCGATGCGCTGGTGTTCTGACACTGCACATCACCTCCTTTCGTTCGCGGAAACCGTACCGGAGAACGATGCGACGTGCAAGCGATCCATCAGGCCGCTCGTCGCCCCACGAGGGCCGTGGCACCCAGAACATCCAGCGCCCTGGTGATCACCGGATCCTCGCCCGCCGCCGCCGGTTCCGACGGGTCGACCCGGACGTCCGGGGTCAGCCCCGTCTCATGGATCCAGCGCCGGTTCGGTGTGAGCCACTTCGCAACCGTGAGGCGGAAGCCGCCCGTGTCGTCGGGCAGCGGCTGCCACTCCTGCACGGTGCCCTTGCCGAACGAAGTGTCCCCGACGAGCGTGGCTCGCCCAGTGTCCTGGAGGGCGCCGGCAACGATCTCGGCCGCGGATGCCGATCCGCGATCGATCAGGACGACCACCTTGATGGCGGGGTCGACAGCCACCCCGCCCGGTTCGGCGTTCGTTGCGATCTGCGTCTCGCGGGCGTCCTCCTGCCAGAAGATCGGCCCCTCGGCGATGAACTGGCTGGCCACCGTGCGCGCAGCCGACACGAAGCCGCCGGCATTGCCGCGCAGGTCCAGGATCACCTTCCGCCGGCCGGCTGCGATGTCGGCTTCGAGCGCGCGGCGGACATCGCCGGCGCCGTTCTCGGAGAACCCCGTCAGCCGGATATAGGCGACGGTTCCGCCGGCAAGGGTCCTCGTGATGACCTCCCGCTCGAGGATGACGTCGCGCGTGATGGAGATGTCGATCGGTGGCGCCCCGCCGCGCACGATCGTCAGGACCACGGTCGTTCCTTTCGGGCCGCGGACCCTGCTGACCGCCTCTTCGATGGTCAGCCCGGTGACCGGACGCCCGTCGATGCCCGTGACGATGTCTCCGGCGAGGATCCCCGCGCGCTGCGCAGGCGAATCCTCGATGGGCTTGACGATGACCAGCTGGCAGGTCTCCCCCAGGGGGCTGCACTCACCGGCTCCGGTGCCAACCTCACGGGCGCCCATCTCGGCCCCGACGCCCTCGAACTGGCCCGAGATGCCCTGCAGGCTACGGCGGTACTCCTCGGAGCTGAGATAGGACGAGTACGGGTCGCCGAGAGCCTCGATCATCCCCCGGATCGCGCCCTCGATGATCGTCTTGCGATCGACATCGCCACCGGCGTAGTGCTCGGTGACGGCGCGATAGGCGTCCCAGAACGGCACGAACGCCTGCTCTTCGCTGATCGGCGTGCCGGGGGTTGTGGCGGTCTGGCGCCCAAGCGAGAAGCCGGACAGGAACAGTGCCGCGCCAGCGAGGAGGCCGACGACGGCGATGGAGACCTGGAGCGTGGTGATGCCCCGCTGGCGCTGGGGCGGCCACGGGGCCCACATCTGGCGCGGGGCCGGTGCGGTGGGTTCCGCCGGCTGCCACTCGGCCGTTGGCACCGGCTCGACCGAACTCGGGGATTGCGCTGATACGTCGGGTGGCTGGTCGTGCGGCTGACTCGGGAGCAACGAACCCTCTGTGAGTTGTCGGGTGTCAGGAAGCGGGCGGTAAGCCTACACCCGACCGGGCCCGCGGCCCGTCAGCGGATGAGGTAGCTCCGCACCGACACCCAAGAGCCGAACACCCCGAGCCCGAGACCGGCTCCGAGCACGAGGATCGCGAGATCGCGGGCGAGCGTCCCGAACTCGAGCGGCAGCACGGTGAACACGTCGAACATGAGCCGCCCCAGCGACGGGGCGACCAACGCCAGCAGCCCGAGGGTGACGCCCGCTCCGATCAGCCCGACGAGCGCGCCCTCGAACACGAACGGCCAGCGAATGAACCCGTCCGAGGCCCCGACAAGGCGCATGATCTCGATCTCCTCGGCGCGGGCCACGACTGCCAGGCGGATCGTGTTGACGATGATGAACAGCACCGTCAGCCCCACCAGCAGGATCACGATGACGCCGGCCGTGCGAAGGACCCCTGTGATGGCGAGCACGTCGTCGACGAGCTTCTGGATCTCCTTGACCCCGCTGACCACGTCGGTCCGGTTCCGGAGGACGTCCACGACGGTGCCGAAGACCGCGGCATCGCGCAGCTTGACTTCCAGGCTGCCCTGGAGCGGGTTGCGGTCGAGGTATTGCGTGATGTCCTCTCGCCCCTGCTCCGCGAGACGGGCGCGGAATCGCGCGAGGGCCGCTTCGGGGTCCACGAACTCCACCGAGGCGACCTCCGGCAGCGCCCGGACTTCTGCCGCGAGGGCGTTCACCTGGTCAAGTGACGCAGAGCCGCGGACGTCGGCGACGACCTCCACTTTCTGCTCCACGAACTGGAGCGTGGCGTTCAGGCCGGACTGCAGCACCCAGAAACCCGAGAGCAGCAGCAGCATCAGGATCATCGTCGCGGTGGCGGCGAAGCTCATGACTGCGTTGCGCCAGAAGCCCTGCCAGGCGCGGCGGACGCTGAAGGCGATGAATCCGATCACGGCGGTGCGACCTCGGTCACGTGCCGCGTCGTCCCGCGAGCGGGTCGGTCACCTAGTCCTCACGGTGGTAGGCCCCGCCGACCTGGTCGCGGGCGATCCGGCCCTCCTCGAGGGCCACGACGCGCCGCCGCAGAGCCGTCACGACGTCTGCGTTGTGGGTCGCCATGAGGACCGTGACGCCCAACTCGTTGATCCGCAGGAGCAGCTGCAGGATCTCCCAGCTGATGAGCGGGTCGAGGTTGCCGGTCGGCTCGTCGGCAATGATGAGCCGCGGGTCGTGCACGAGCGCTCGAGCGATCGCGGTCCGCTGCTGCTCGCCGCCCGAGAGCGTCGCGGGCAGCTGCCGGGCCTGGCCCGTCAGGCCGACGACCGCAAGGACGCGGTCGACGGCGGGCCGGATGAGCCTGCTCGGGGTGGCGGTGACCTCGAGCGCGAAGGCCACGTTCTCCCAGACCGTCCTCTGGGGCAGCAGCTTGTAATCCTGGAACACAATCCCGATCCGGCGGCGGACCTTGGGCACGGCCCGTCGCTTGATCCGCGCCAGGTTCTGCCCGTCGAGGATGACATCCCCGGACGTCGCGATCTCGTCCCGGATCAGCAGCTTGATCAGCGTGGATTTCCCGGCGCCGGACGGGCCGACCAGGAAGACGAAGTCGCCCTCGGGGATGCCGAGATCCACCTCGCGGAGTGCCACCTTGCCATTGGGGTAGACCTTGCTGACGTGGCGCATGACCACCAGGGGCCGGTCGCCGGTCGAGCCCGTCGGGCGACCGAGGATGCGGGCCCAAACGGATCTCGCCGGATGCGGGGGCGGGGCCTGACGGGGCGCATGGACCGCCGGGCCGTTGCCCACGATCGATGGCGGCCGTTGCGGCGCGACGGTCACGGCGAGCTCCACTGGTCACCGGCACCGCAACGGGCACCGATGACGGGGTCGACTCCGTCCGCGGGCACGGCAGGGGGAGCCACGTCGGGTAGTGAGCGTATCACCGGAGGAGCCGGGCCGACAACCGCGGGGCCCTGGCGCTGTCGGCGACCAGTGACTCTGTCCCGTTAGTCGGCCAGTGACTTTGTCACCGTTGGGCTCAGGTTAGCCGCGGCGCCACGGATGGTCGGGTCCCGGTTTC